>JAIPJH010000030.1 GCA_021734245.1 Candidatus Cloacimonadota bacterium
GAAAAATGGATTACTGGTAAAAAGTATTTTATAATGGACGAGTATTATGAATCAAAGAAAGAAAATAACAAATAACTAATCAAGAAAATTGCGTGAAATCCAATATGAGGAATTTACACACAAATTTGGACTTGACTACTTCTGTTACAAATTTTAGATTAACTTTATACTATCGTGTATTAGAATTAATTCTGAGTCAAACTGAATGGTCAGCATCTGGACAAAATGTAAATGACGCATTATCTGTAAGTATTAGTGATAATACATCCGGTTTAAATTTTGCTTTTACATGTTCAGAAGCTGTTGATTGGTTATCATTAACTGGATCTACAGGTTATTCCCCACAGAATTTTGTAATAGATATTGACCAGAAAAACTTTACTGGTTCATCGAGAAACACCAACGTAACAGTAACAGCTACTTCTCCTGGAGGAACATTAAATTCTCCAGAAACAGTTTCCGTCACCCAAGGTTTGGCATCAACATGCACATTACCTACCGAAGCAATCTCAGGACTTACACATTACACCACGACCAATTTGATAGAAGTCGACGGAACTCAAAACGTGACCAGTGGTAATTCATTAACCTTAACTGCTGAGAATACTGTTACACTTGGTCCAGGATTTCATGCTCAATCCGGTTGCAGTTTCTTAGCCGAGATCGATGATGTTTCAGAGAAAGACAGGCAACGAAGCCAAAATATTGTTACTCGCAATACAGTTTCCAAAAGTAAATCGCGAAATATCGAAAGCAACAGAAAAAATGACAAACAGGAAGACGAAGAAGAACCTGACGATCCCATCTCAAATAATCCTGTTACTAATCTTCCAACAGAATATTGCTTAAAGGCAAATTATCCCAATCCTTTTAATCCCACTACAACGATCAGCTTCGACCTGCCGGCGAATACAAATGCAACCTTACAGGTGCACAATGTGAAGGGACAACTGATAAAAACTTTACTCTCTGGCAATTACACTGCAGGCAGCCACCAGTTTACCTGGAATGGTGACGATGCAAATGGTAAACCTGTTTCCAGCGGAATTTATTTCTACAAACTTAAAACAAATGAATTCACCGATATGAAACGTATGATCCTGCTGAAATAAATTGAATCCGGGCTGGCCAAATGCCAGCCCGGTATTTTTCGCTTGAATAAATTATTCAAAATGAATAAATGAAATTAAGTAAAAAATTATAAAATAAGATGTGAAAATTTGAAAAGATACTATCGAAAATTGGTGTAGTATTTGAGTTGTTAAAATAAATTATTATATAGGAGAAAAAATGAAAAACAAAGTACTAGTGATAATAATACTATTGTTAGTAACATCTAGTGTATTAATTTCAAAAGAAGAATCAGATTTTTTTGAATCATATTTGATTCAGTTTAAAGAGTCACTCCAAAGCAATCAAATTGATCTTGGTTTTCCTGAACCACCAAATGATGTATATTTCTATCCAGTTGATAACGTTGAACCTGGATTTGCTTCTTTGGACTCAACATTAATTAATCATTGGCAAATACCAGATAATTTATTACAGAATATGTCTGATGAAGGATTGATAGTAACTTGTTTAAATTTACCTTACTTTCATGCCAAAGGAGGTCCACAATCTACTTTATATCCGACTAAAGATAAACTTCAATATGCTATAGATAATTTCAATGGTTTACAAGAGCTATTAAGTAGAAACAACATACATAAGAAATTAAAACGACTATATATAACACCTGAATTTAGATTAGGTGAATTAGGAAAAAGAAAATCTGAAATTTCGTATCATTATCGCAGACGAATAGGATATTTATCAAGATTATTATCTCGAAAAGAGATAATCTCTAAATTCAATGAAGATGAGTTATACGAAATACTTGATCGCAGTTCATTAAGGTTTTGGAAACCTGATGAAAGTATAGAGCCTGGTTATACAAGACTGTTAATGGATAGAATCATGTTTTCATTACAATATAAACCATTTCTAAATTACCTGAAACAAAAAGAAATTGATGGAGATATGGTATTTACTTTTAGCTATGAACAAAAAATATACACTACAAATAGGGATTATGATTTAATTACTGATAGCATTTCAAAAATTGCAGCTGATAGGAGAATAAAATGAAAAAGATTGTAATAATGTTCATTATTATGATGATTACTTTTACTTGTTTATTATCAGATGAACACAAAGATGTTGTTCAAATTTTCGAAAAAATATATCCTAAGGAATGTGAAAATGAATACAAAGAATTGTTCAATTTTTGGGCAGATTTTATAGTTTATTTGAACCAATGGAATGAATCAGAAAAAATTACAGAAAATTATGTTAATTCATTTCTGAATAATTACCCAAACGTAAACAGATTTTTATTCCTTGAATGGTCAATTAATCAAAGATACCCTTTTGAAACACAAAAGATTAAATCATGGTCAGAAATTGATAATCCTTATCCAATAAATCATCATTTTCCAAAACGAATTTCATGCTTTACAGATTTATTAATAATCAATTCTGAAGAAAAATTTTTAAGACATCATTTGCTAACACCAATTAATGTTATAGCTACAGTTACTGAAGTAGGTGAAGAATTTACAACAACTACATTAACAAATCGTGTTTTTAGAAAAACACCTATTAAATTAAACATATTAGAAACATTGGGAGATCAATTCAAACAGCCTACTTTAATTGGCTATATGAATGCATTACAAGTATTCGATAACGAAGAAATAAGATATAATTATTATCCCTCAATCGGAGATTCAGTATTTGTTAAAATTTGGGTATTACAAACTAATCAAAAAACTGATTCTGGTGAAGAATTATTGATAGACACAACTTTAGAAATTCATCAAATTATTAATGGTATAATAATTAAAAATAATAAAAACTTTGTTAGCAACAATGAAATAGCTGGATTGAGTGAAAAAACTCCTTTAGTCGAATACAAAATGTATTGGAATGAGATGTTTGAGAAAATTATTGGAGGTATAAAATGAGAAAAGTATTACAATTTCTTTTACTTATTATATCATTTGATTTATTCTCGGCTACAGTATTCTATTATCATAATAATATGCAATATCCATCCATAAACTATACAATTAATAATCAGACTTATATTGAAGATCAAGATATAGCTAGATGGCGAAGTGATGAAACTCTTTATATAGATTGGTATATTGAAGGTTATGATCCTTGGTGGGATGACTCAAATACTAATCCAGATTTATTTACAGAAGATGATATTGAAGATATACTATGGAATTCTACTTATTCTTGGTATATTGCCCTACCTTGGAGTTCAACTTATTTAGAAGATTTTGAATTTGGAGATCATGACTATAGTTGGTATTGTCATGGAGATGCTTATTTTGAATTTGTTTATGATAACTCAGTCGCGCAGACATATCACTTATATCCAACAGGAAACTATGGAGCAGGAACTGCAATTTATACCAGTACGTCTAGAACTGAAAGATCTTTAACTTCTGCTTTTGTTGTTGCTAGTGCTCATTCTGATTGGTTCGATGATTTTTTCTGGAAAAAATATCAATCTTCAACCTATCCAAATTTACAAGGAAGTGCTCTTTCCACTGCAATCACACATGAAATGGGACATGTTTTAGGTATTGGTCACATATCAGGAGAAACTGCTAGAATGAATGAAGATGCAGGTGCAGAAGTATATTGTACAACAGATATTACTAGTTGGGATGAGGAAGCTTGCTGGGAGTTATACAATATAAATCCTAATAATGCTGAGAACAATACAGTAAACTCAAATGAAAATCATTTATCATTTAATCATCCCAATCCCTTCAACCCTTCTACAACAATTTCCTACAGCTTGTCCGAAAACATACAAAATCCATCTATCGAAATCTATAACACACGTGGGCAAAAAGTTAAAAAAATCGTATTGGAAGAAACTCCAGGTGAAAATTCTGTAGTATGGAAAGGCAAAGATGAAAACAACAAACAGGTTAGCAGTGGAGTCTATTTCTACCGTTTGATAAATGAAGGAAAAACAGTGAGAACCAGGAAGATGCTGTTAATGAAATAGCGGAAAGTGAATTTGGCTAAGGAGCACGCTGGTTTGGTCGCCGTTTGCACATCCTGCCTTTTCCACCTTCCGCAATGTACTAAATTAATGAAATGCAAATACAATGCAATAAAAAACTAATGGAGGAAACATGAAAAAGATAAATATAATTCTGGTTTGTTTGTTTTTGGCAGGTATGCTGTCATCAAACACTGCAGAGTTTGATGCTGAAACAAAAGACGAACTGCTGGATATCCTGGGCAGTGAAGCAGCTATAGAACAATTTATTGCTGATATGCAGGATTGGGAAAAGAACCGTACAACCAGGAAAGAACACCATCCCAAAGATTCCAGGACAACTTACAATACTCAAATGGTTATAATTACAAACAGCACATTAGAGAGTATATTTGAACAATTTGCCAAGATCAAAAATCAGGAAGGAATAAAAACAGAAGTTTTAACAACATCTACAACCGGAAGTTCAGCTAGTTCCATAAGAGCATATTTAGCATCACTAAAAACATCAAATTCTGATCTTACCTATGTTCTGTTGGGAGGAGACGCATCGATAATTCCCACCAAGAGCTTTTATTGGACGAAGAACGGAGCAACAAAAACTTCATCAACCGATTTTTATTACAGTAACGTACTTTCTACCTGGCCTGGAAGTGACGATGTTGATGATATTGTTCTTACAGTTGATCTTTATGTGGGAAGAGTGCCGGTACGAACTACAGCAGAAGCTTTATATTATGTAAATAAATATAAGGATTACCGAACCGAAGAAACAGATTATACAGATGAAATGGCATTTATTGCCACAAATATTCAGAAGATCGCTGATCCGGCAGCAGATGATTTAACTATCGATTATGTGGTAGATGATGTCGGTGCAAATATAACAACCGACATTTTATATACTGATGATTTAGTGAATGTAAATGGTTGCGCTTATCCAATTATAAATAAATTACAAACAAGAGATTTTAGTTTTCTGTATGGAATCTGGCATGCCAATTATAATACATTTGCTTTTTTCGATTCAGATTACGATCAATTCGATGGTGAATGGTATGAACGTCAATTTGATGATCATGATCAAAAATTAACCTTAATAGAATATTCTACAGATTATGGTGTATGTTGGTATGAAACTTATAGAGATAGTGCAAAGTATTATTACAGTGGACCTGCAGATAATTTTTACTATCTACAAGACGAAATTCCCAATACTTTTGGTTCCAGTTATTTCGTTTGGCTTGGCTCATGTTCTACAACGGATATGATTTCACAATCATATTATACACCTGTCCAATTTGAAAATAGTGTAGTAGTACAAAATTACAATATAAATGGATACAATACATCCTATTCTAATCCTTATAATGTTAATCCAGTTCCAACAAATGTTAGCGTTAGTACAGATTGTATTGCCGTTGAATATTTCAATGAGATTGGAGGGCCAGTTGCGCTTTATGCTTCTTCTGTTGATGATTGTCCATATTTCACGTTTCACTTGGTAGAAGAATACATGGATTTACAATTTGAAGATGATTATCATAAATTGGGTTATATTACAAGAGAATCATGGGATCGTTTTTCCAATTACTTGAACAATACAAAGGTTCGAGAAATGTATATTGGATATACTCTTTTTGGGGATCCCAGTATGGATGTTTGGAGTGCAGAAACAGAGCAATTAACAACAATATTAAAACATGGTGGCATACAATTGGGTTATACATTCACAACTATAAACTCTTCTGGAAATGAAGTTGATGCTGAAATTGTAGTTACCAGTTCATCAGGAACGATATTAGGAAAAGGTGACTCTCCATATACATATACAGGTACAATTTCTACTACCGATATAATTACCTCAAATACTGCTAATTATATACAAGCTATTAGTACCTGGTCAGAAATTGAAAATTATGCAGGATTACCTTATTCAATGTCTTTTGAAAACGGAATCGATTACAATTGGGAGATGCACTCCAATAATTCTTATGGTAGGATTCAGGTAACAGATCAAAATACACCTCACTCAGGAAACCAGCATCTTACAATGGATAGTAATTCTGTAAATTCTTATGCTACTAATGAGGCCTGGTTACATCTGGATCTGGAAGGGGAAAATCGTGTTAAACTTGATTTCTGGTGGAAAGAGTTTAGCGATGAAACTCATACAGCAGATGGTGTTTATTTTTCTGATGATGATGGATCAACTTTTACAAAAGTTTATTCTTTATCTGGTGGAACTACTACTTGGCAGGAAATTACTCTGGATCTTGATGCCTTATGTGCAACCTATAATTTAGATTATTCTAACAATTTCATTATCAAATTTCAACAATATGATGATAACTCGATAGCCTCAGATGGTTTTGCTTTTGATGATATAAATGTTTATGCTGAATATTCTGAAATTCCGTACAATACAGGTTTTGAATCAGGTATGGATGAGTATTGGACATCCAAATCAAATAATTTGTGCGGCAGGATTCAAGTTACTAGCTCAAATAGTCCATATAGTGGTTCTTATCATCTTACGATGGATTCCAACACTGGAGCTCAATACGTAACCAATGAAGCATGCTTATATATCGATTTTACCGATATTACTCAAGCAGATCTTTCTTTTTATTGGAAAGAATTCGCTGATGAAAACAATACTGAAGATGGAATATATTTTTCTGATGATGGTGGTAGTAATTTTACAAAAGTTTACTCATTAAATGGTCAAAGCTACCGAGATAGAACTTGGGAAGATTTTTCTTTAGATGTTGATGTATTAGCTAGTAACAATGATCTAGAATTAACTAATCGTTTTGTTATTAAGTTTCAACAGAGAGATAACAATCCAATTTCAGGTTATTTTGATAATGATGGTTTCGCATTTGACAATATAAGTATCACCAGCAGTGGTGGTGGATCCGATACATACTATTCTGATGATCTATTACCTACTGAATCCAGAGTATCGATTTATCCAAATCCGTTCAATCCTCAAACTTCTATTGCCCTGAACCTGACAGAAACAGACAAACAAAATCCTGTATCTGTAGGTATTTACAACGTTAAAGGTCAATTGGTTAGAACTTTAGTAGATAACGAAGTAATCACTAATGCTTCTATCATTTGGGATGGAACCGATAATACTGGACGTCATACTTCTTCTGGAATGTATTTCGCAAAAGTAAACACACAATCTAATACAATTACAAAGAAAATGGTCCTTTTGAAGTAGACTTTGAGACTCGACTTCAGAAGAGTAAAACGAAACTGGAGTTGAGAATCAAATTCTCTGAAGTCCAGTCAAATCTGAACTCCAGAGAGAAAACATTAGCCCCGAAATTTTTCGGGGCTTTTTTTTAAAAACAATTAGCCAAAAAATTACAAAAAAATAAATTGTCTATAAAGGAGCTTTAATGAAAATCGTTTTGAATTGGGGAATAAAAACATCGTTCTATCGATTTCTGAAATCAATGTTAATGTTTACAGATATTGTACAAGGAAAAAAGATCAAAACCATCTGTTTCTATCCAGACAAACCCATAACGTATGATATAATGTACTGGATTGCCTTTTTAAATAGATACAGAATTTCTGATAAACCAGAAAATACAGACATTCTTATGTATTGGAAAGATAGCACTTTCCATGAATCTGAAAAGAAGTTAATCAATCATTCCAAATGGATTAATATTGATTGCACAGACATTAGTAAAGAAACTATTAGTGCAAATTTTAAGAATGTTTTTGGTTATGATTTGATAATTAATCCTTTAAAATATAAAGGATACTGCGTTCAAAAGAACAACTTAAATGCAAAACATGATGGCAAGATCATTAAATGTCCTGTAAGCCATCCAGAGCCGGATTTTATTTATCAAAAACTCATAAATAATAAAGTTAACGATAATATGATTGTAGATATTCGTGTCCCAATATTCAAAGATATTATTCCATTTGTATATCTTAAATACAGAAATATCCAGACAAGGTTCTTGAATACAAACGATTCTGCAGAAATAAAGAAAACTACTGAAATTCTTTCTAAACAAGAAATTGAAAGGATAATTGAATTTTCTCGTTTATTAAATATGGATTATGGTGAATTAGACGTGTTACGAGACAATAATGACAAGAAAATTTATATCGTAGATGCCAATCATTGCCCTTCAGGTCCACCAAACCATTTACCTTATTGGGAAAAATTTAAAAGCTTGAAATCATTAGCAAACTGTTTTGAAAAACAATTTGGTTAATAATAGACCCTTTTTTGCTGACTCTTTTATTTGACAATATTTTGGTATGAAAAATGCATATTTATTAAATAGAGTAAAATAAATTATATGGGGAAGGAGAAATGAAATTTAAAATTTTAATATTATTAACTATTTTAGCGGTAAATCTATTTGGAGCATATTTAACCGATCTACCTCAAACGTTAACTCAACCGGACGGAACAATTTTAAACTGTTTAGCGTCTGGTGATGAATTCCATAACTGGTTACATGATACTGATAACTACACGATTATGGTTCACCCACAAACAGGTTTTTATGTATATGCTATTCAAAATGGAGATGAGATAATTCCCAGCGAGTTTGTTGCTGGAACTGTAGATCCTGCAACTGTGGGATTACGACCGGGAGCTAATGCGCATCCAATAGATTTTGAAAGAAGAACCGCGGAATTTCAGCAAATATTAGCGGAAAACAGAACTCGAGTTTCTACGATAGGTGAATTGAATAACCTGGTTGTTTTCATCCGTTTTGCCGATCAAGATGAATTTACCGAAACTCTAACCCAATATAACAACATGTTCAACGCAACAGGGCAAAGTTCTCTTTACCAATATTTTGATGAAGTTTCCGATGAACAATTGGATATTACATCCTATTTCTACCCGGAACCAAATGGTAATTTCATAGTTTCTTATCAGAGCCCCAATCCCCGCAGTTATTATCTTCCCTACAATGCAACTACAAATCCCGGTGGTTATCAGCCTGGGCAGCAGGGTCAGCGAGAACATGAACTTTTACAGGCTGCAATACAATTCATAGAGCCACAAATACCCACAAATCTCGATCTGGATAATGATGATGATGGAAAGGTTGATAATGTATGTTTTATTGTGAAAGGAGCTACAGGAGCCTGGGCAGATCTGCTTTGGCCTCATATGTGGGTTTTATATACTTTGAATGTTTATATTCACGGTGTGCAGGTTTGGACTTATAATTTCCAGTTATCTGCAAGCCTGAACAGCAGTGGAGTGGGAGTTCTCTGTCATGAAATGTTCCATTCTCTGGGTGCACCCGATCTTTATCATTATACTGGAAATGGAATTTCTCCTACCGGCAGTTGGGATCTGATGTGCAGCAATACAAATCCACCACAACACATGAGTGCCTGGATGAAATATAAGTACGGGCTCTGGTTTGATGAAGTACCAGAAATAAATTCAACCGGTACTTATTCTTTAGAACCACTTGCAGATTCTCCATTTAGTTGTTACAAAATTCCTTCCCCCAATTCTGCGACAGAATTCTTTATAGTGGAATACCGGCGCAGAACAGGACTTTTTGAGCCAAGTATTCCAGGTGATGGTCTCTTGATTTATCGAATCGACTCCAATGAAAACGGAAATGCACAAGGCCCACCAGATGAAGTTTATCTTTATCGTCCTGATGGCACAACTACGGTTAACGGAAGTGTGAACCAGGCCAATTTCTCTGCCGATGTTGGCAGAACCATGTTCAATGATAATACAAATCCAGCCTGTTTTTTGCAATATGGAAATCCTGGTGGAATTTTCATCAATGATATAGGTTACATCGGCGATACGATCGAATTCACGTTAGAAACCGGCATAGTTGCGATGTTTGAGAGTAACGTTCAGAGTGGACCGGCAAGTTTAGGAGTTCAATTTCAAAATGCATCCTTTCCGAACAATGGTATAGAACTTTTTGAATGGGATCTTGATGGTGATGGAATAGCAGATAGTTACGAAGAAAATCCATACTTCCTATATGAAAATGAAGGAACTTATGATGTAACTTTAACAATTTACATGGGAGCAGAAACTGCTAGCAGAACAGAGGAAAACTTTATAACTGTAACAGATAACAATGATATAAGTGGAGATGTTTCCGGCATCTGGAATGAAGTGAATAGTCCATATATAATATCGGATAATATTTTTGTAAACTCCGGTGATGAATTACTAATTGAACCTGGAACCGAGATTATCACAAACAACGAAGGTCAAATTGTAGTATATGGAAAAATAGTTGCTGAAGGAACTGAAGCGAATAAAATTATATTCTCATCAGATAATAATTGGAAAGGTATAAGATTATCAAATTCACAAGAAGAAAACATATTTTCAAATTGTGAATTTTACAATTCAATCTTCTCAGCTATACAAGTAACAATAAATTCCACTGCACTTATTACAGATAATATATTTACTGAAAATTCTAGCTTTGCCTTGGGTGCTGCTATTGATGTAAATAGTTCGGATGATGTGCAGATAATACGAAACATCATTTCTAATAATACCAGCCTTTCAAATACAGGAGGAATCGGCTGCCTTTCGTCCAGTCCAGTTATCTGCAATAATATCATTGTAAATAATGAAGGTGGTTTTGCTGGTGCTATCAGCCTGAAAAATGGTTCTGCACCATTAATTGAAAACAATACTATAGCCTGCAATGGAGTATCTAACGGAGCGATATTCATATTTAATTCTTCCCCGGTGATCATTAACTCGATTATTCAAAATGATGGTGAATTGATTAATATGGCCGGTGGCAATATCGATATTACTTATTCATGTGTTTCTGGAGGTTATACCGGTACAGGCAATATCGATGCTGACCCATTGTTCGTAGATCCTTCTTCTGGAAGCGGAACCAGTTGTAACGGCCTTCTCGCCTGCTGGCAGTTAAACACTAATTCGCCTTGCATAGATTCTGGAAATCCTGATCCGCAATATTGCGACCCCGATGGAACTTGCAATGATATGGGAGCATACGGTGGACCGAACAGTATTAATCCAACAGGATCAGATGAAAACGAATTAATTTCATCTGTTGAAAAGTCATTAAAGGTTTATCCAAACCCCTTTAATCCAACTACAACGATTAGCTTTAGTCTGGCGCAAACATCCTCGTCTGCGATAATTGATATTTATAATCTGAAAGGACAGAAAGTAAAATCGTTTAATTGTCATCCTGAGCCTGTTGAAGGATATGGCTCGAATGATAGTTACAGTGTTATCTGGAATGGAACTGACAAGAATAATCGATCTGTTGCCAGTGGCATCTACTTTGTACGTTTAAAATCAGGATCGGTTAACTTAAGCAAAAAAGTTTTGTTACTGAAATAATATTCATAAAATATTTCATTTTTTCACGGGGAAGATCATCTTCCCCGTTTTTTAACTAACTGCTCTTTGCCCTTTGCCCTTCGCCCCTCGCCCCTCGCCCCTCGCCCTTTGCCCTCTGCCCTTTGCCCAAACTAAAATTCCTTGCCCAAAAAACCTCTTAATGTTTTTTGACAAAAAATAATTTTAAGGAGAAGCATAATATGGCTTTTAATTTACGAAACAGAAATTTTCTGAAGCTTTTGGATTTTTCGCCCAAAGAGATCAATTTCCTGATCGACCTGGCAGTAGACTTGAAGAAAGCAAAATATGCCGGTACTGAACAACCAAGAATGACAGGAAAAAATATCGCGCTCATCTTTGAAAAATCATCTACCCGTACCCGTTGTGCTTTTGAAGTGGCAGCTCTCGATCAGGGCGCACACGTTACTTATCTGGGTCCTTCGGGAAGTCAGATCGGCAACAAAGAAACCATGAAAGATACAGCTCGCGTGTTGGGTAGAATGTACGACGGTATCGAATATCGCGGTTTTGGTCAGGAAGTAGTGGAAGAACTTGGTAGATATGCTGGAGTTCCCGTCTGGAACGGACTTACCACCGAATTTCATCCCACCCAGATTCTGGCAGATTTCCTTACAGCCAAAGAACATCTGAAAAAGCCTTTCAACCAGATGGTTTTCGTTTACGTGGGAGATGGCAGAAACAACATGGGAAACAGCCTTTTAGTTGGCGGCGCAAAGTTGGGAATGGATATTCGCATTGTGGCTCCCAGAGAAGTTCAACCTGATAAGGAATTGATAATTCAATGTGAAGAAATAGCTAAAACCACCGGTGCTAAAATAATGATTACCGGCGATGTAGATAAAGGCGTAAAAGATGCCGATGTTATCTACACCGATGTTTGGGTTTCTATGGGAGAGCCGGCAGAAGTTTGGGAACAGCGGATCAAATTGCTCAAACCATATCAGGTAAATAAAGAAATGATGCAGAAAACAGGCAATCCCAATACAATTTTTATGCATTGCCTGCCTTCATTCCACAACACCGAAACCAAAGTCGGGAAAGAAATTTTCGATAAATTCGGTATTCCCGAAATGGAAGTAACCGACGAAGTTTTTGAAAGTGAAGCTTCCGTAGTTTTTGATGAAGCTGAAAACAGGATGCACACCATCAAAGCTGTGATGGTAGCAACTCTGGGACAATAATTTAACTTAAACCCGGCTTTTTGTCGGGTTTATTTTTTCATGAAATATAAAATCCTTATCCTGCTTCTTGTTCTATTTTCTTTGCATCTTTCAAGTCAGGTTTTTAAAGTTGATAGACAGAAATTTCTGCTGGCAAGTTCCACTGCTCTGGCAGCCGATCTTTTAAATAATTACGTGGATAGAAAAATAATTGAAAAGCCCACGATCGATGAACTTTCCAAATTAGATGAAAAAGATATTCCCTTTTTCGATAGCTGGGCTCTACAGTCATATTCCACCAAACTGAAAGATCTAAGTGATTATACAGCTTATCTCACGATTGGTTTAACTGCTTTCTATGCTTATGATGATTATGATTGGCTGAATAATTTGATGGTTTTCAGCCAGATAATGATAACGCAAAGCGCTGTAGCAAAATGGACCAAAACCCTTTCACATCGTTATCGGCCGTTCGTTTATGATGACGAAGTATCCATCGAAAAAAAACAGGAAAGAAACAGCCAGCATTCCCTCTATTCCATGCATTCTTCCACAGTTTTTGCAGCATCCACTTTTGCTTATTTCTATTATTCCAAATTTCATGGGAAAAGCATTTCGACAGCTCTTATTCTGTACACCCCTTCTGTTGCTACCGCAATTCTAAGAGTAACCTCTGCAAATCATTTTGTAAGTGATGTTGTTTTTGGTGCAATTGTTGGAACCGGTATTTCTTATTTTATCTGCAACAGCTACCTTTCAGATAGTTTCCATGTAGAAGTTGGTTATAATTCTATCGGTTTAAAATACAAATTTTAAGTATAAAAAAAAACCTTCCAGTATTTCGAAAACCCGGAAGGTTTAAATTAATCATTTCCTTAATGTTTATGTTTCTTTTTATTATTATTATTCTGTAATTCTCGACATATTTTTTCCACCTGACGGAAAGCTACTTTGCCACTTCCCATAAGTGGAATATCTTCGATCACATGAAATTCTTTTGGTACTGCAATTGCCGGTAATTCTTTGGCCATCTGCTTCAATAACTTCTTCTTATCAAATTCTCCTGTAGCTACTGCTGCTACTACATCTGCTCCTTTTTTGGGATTGGGAACATCAACCACACAACATTGCACACCATCAGGAAGAAATTTACTCAGAATTTCCTCTACTCGCACCAGAGAAACCATTTCTCCACCTACTTTCACGAATCTTTTCAGTCTTCCGCGATGCCATAAGAATCCATCTTCATCGATCATTCCCATATCTCCGGTATCGTACCAGCCGTTATGAATATGAAGTGAAGTTTCTTCGATATCGTGCAGATAGCCTTTCATTACCAGATCACCTTTCACCAAAATCTTGCCTTCTTTTCCTGCCGGTAGTTCTTCATCTGTTTCATGATCTACTATCTTGACCTTAACTCCCGGGATCGGTCTGCCGATACTGCCTGGTTTATTATTTTCCACCTGATTTACTGAGACAACCGGACTGGTTTCTGTAGCACCATAACCTTCCAGAATACTAACTCCATGTATCTTTTCAAAATTTTCTCGAAGTTTCTGCCCAAGTTTATCTGCTCCTGCAATAGCAACTCGAACAGTATCAAAATCACCTTTTTCAGCTTTCTTGAGATAACCATAAAAGAAGGTAGGAGTTCCGATCAATATTGTAATTCCATATTTTTTTATGCTTTCCACGATCGCTTTATAATCAAGAGGATTGGCATGAGCTACGATTGAACATCCCAAATATAAAGGAAGCCAGAAATTCGTGGTCAAGCCAAATACATGGAAAAGCGGTAAAGTTCCTGCAAACACATCTTCACTGGAAACGTCAATCCAACCGGGAGTATTCTTCAGGTTATGTCCGATATTTTTGTGAGAAAGCTGAACCGCTTTTGGTTCTTTTTCACTGCCGCTGGTAAAGAGGATTACGCTGGTTTCGTTTTCATCGCCATTCCTCACGCTTTTCTGCAAAGATCTTGTCGGCAATTTAGATCTGAATAATGCAGCAAGTTTTTCTGTAATTGTTATTTTCGGCATCAGTTGTTCCAGATAGATCATTCCATCTACGTGCTCACAGTTAATTTTATTACATAGTTTTTTGCTGGTAATTATAGTTTTGAAACTGCATTTTTCCTGAGCATAAATACAATTATCATAAGCTCCGGTTGAATAATTTATCATTACCGGTATTTTCCCGGAAATCAACGCTCCCAACACGGAAAGCATGCATCCAGCCGAGGTTGGCACCATAATGCCAATATACTTTCCTTTGTATTTATGGAATTTTTTAGCTAATATTAACGAAGCAATCAACATTTTATCATAAGTAATATCCTTTCCAGTTGCCTGATCGTAAATTGCAATCTTGTCTGAATTTTTCTTGGCAGATCGCACAAAATATTCTTGTAATTGCATCTATCTCTCCTTTTCTATATTTTCTCGGTATTGTATTAGAAAATCAGCATTACACTGTCAAAGCTTTTCTATTGCCGATTAAAGAAAATATTATCCAAAATCTGATTTGACATATTTTACACACTTTTAAATCTCTATCTGAAATGTTTGATAAAAGTGAATATGATGCAGTTTTTATCGAAGTGAGGTAGATTGATAAAAAATCTGATTTCAGTTGATAGCTTGAAAAAAGAATTTCCGGGAAAAATAATCTGCGACAATGTTTCCTTTGGAATTTCCG
The DNA here is from genome assembly GCA_021734245.1 of Candidatus Cloacimonadota bacterium. Lineage (NCBI taxonomy): Bacteria > Pseudomonadati > Candidatus Cloacimonadota > Candidatus Cloacimonadota bacterium. The sequence continues at coordinate 15,338 of JAIPJH010000030.1, forward strand.
AAGGACAAAAAATTGGTTTGATCGGTGTGAATGGCTGTGGAAAATCGACACTTCTAAAAATGTTGATAGGATTAGAACCAATCGATTCAGGAAAGATAATTTTGCGAAACGAAACAACAATTGGATTTCTTCCCCAAACGCCCGATATAGATTCTGAGATCACAATATATGAACATATTTATTACAGCGATAATCCTCAATTTAAACTATTGAGGAAGTATCATCGCATACTTTATAAATTGGATAAAAATCCCAATCCTGAAACTCAAAAGGAACAACAAAAGTTACAAACAGAAATGGATGCTAAAAACGTCTGGGATATTGAAATTAAGGCACAAGCCTATTTATCCAAATTAGGATTTGAGGATTTCAACCAGAAGATCGGCATTTTATCGGGGGGACAGAAAAGGCGGATCGATCTGGCTCGAGTTCTGATGGATCAACCTGATATATTAATCCTGGATGAGCCGACAAATCATCTTGATATCGATACTATAGAATGGTTTCAAGAATATCTGAGTGATTATAAAGGAACTATAATTTTCGTTACTCATGACAGATATTTTCTGGATGCTGTCTCGAACTGTATTATGGATGTCGAGAATGGTAAGATCAGATTTTACCAGGGAAGTTATGGTTTTTACCTGCAACGAAAAGAGATCGAATTACAAGATATGCAGAGAAAAGAGATCAGAAGATCTGCTCAGTTGAAAAAAGAGCTGAAATGGCTGCAAAGAGGAGCAAAAGCTCGAACATCCAAACCCAAAAATCATCTTGATCGAGTAAAGGAACTCATCGATAAATCTTATCTTACAAATGATACTGACCTCGATATTTCTTTCCAGTCCAAACGCTTGGGAAAAACGATCCTGGAAATAAAAAATATCAGCAAATCTTATGATGATAAAGATCTGATTAAAAACTTCAACTATAATTTCCAGAAATTAGATCGCATCGGTATTATCGGTCCAAATGGTTGTGGAAAAACTACACTTCTGAAAATGATAACAGATGAAATACCTGCAGACGAAGGAAAAATCAAATCTGGTCATAATACACATTTCAGTTATTTTAAGCAGAATATAGAAGATTTTAACGACAATATTTCTGTATTGGATTATGTAAAAGAAAAAGCTGAGCACATTCGAACAAAAGATGGAATTCTGCACTCTGCTTCGGAAATGCTTCAGAGATTCTTGTTCGATGGTAAAATGCAGCAGCAGAAAATCAAGACCCTTTCCGGTGGTGAAAAGAAGCGATTGTTCCTGCTGCGATCTTTGATGTTCGGAAGTAATTTTATAATTCTGGATGAACCAACAAATGACCTGGATATAAAAACTTTAGAAATTCTGGAAGATTATTTAGATTCTTTCAAAGGCTGCATTCTGTTAGTATCTCACGATCGTTATTTTCTGGATAGAGTTGTAGATTATCTTTTCATTTTCGAGGATGATAAGATAATTAAATTTCCTGGAAATTATTCGGATTATTTATTGGTAAAACGATATAGAGATCAACAGAAAAGTGATGAAACTGCAAAATCCAAGAATCGCATAAAAGATGTTCCAAAGGGACTTTCCTACAATGAGAAGCGAGAACTACAGAAACTTGAAAAAGAGATTCAGGAGCTGGAAGAACGAAAGGTTTTACTGGAAAATAAAATTGAAAACGAAGCTGATAAATTGAACCCACAGGAGTTTTCTGATATTTCTGAGGAACTTCAGAAAATTGAAATTGACCATACTTCAAAAAGTGAACGTTGGCTAACATTGGCAGAGAAAAGTGAGTGATTTCCACTCTATTATCACTCTTTAATAAATAAATACTACTAAAATGATTAATTTCATTGACATAAAGCAGAAATTATTAAGAATCTACATAGAGATCAGAATCGACGATTTTGCTCGTAGATTCTATTTTAGTTATTTATGGATCTTGATTATTTTGTATTGGAGTTAAAATGAATATTGAATTTCATTATTACATGACGAAATATCTGGCAATAATGGCTGGATTTGAAAACGATGAAGCAGAAACTATTGCTTATTCATCTCAATTTGTAGATGATAACAAAATCCGCTATGAAATTGAAAAACCGGATGGCGAAATCTACAAAAATTATATTACACAAACTATGAATATCCTGAAACCGAAGAAGAATTTGATGCGCATCTATTTATTGTATCATTTTCTTCCAGGTGATCCTACCAGCTACAAAGCCAGCCGTAGAGATGGAAAAATGCATGTATTGATGACAACACCAGCCAGCAATCATGCCCAGGAAATCTTTTTTGAAACAACAAAAACAGAAAGTTTATACGCTCTTGGCATTGCTACACATATGCTTGCCGATTCTGTTTCTCATCAAAATTTTGTAGGAACTTTTGATGAAGTGAACTCCATGAAAGGAGTTTGGGAAAAACTTACACCCGATATAGGCCATGCTGATGCCGGTCATCTTCCTGACATTCCAAATCTAGTCTGGAATGATTGCCGTCTTATAAAAAGTCATGCTGAGATTGATAATAAAGAACGATTATTGCTGGCAGCTAAGAAGCTGTATTCAAATTTTTTGATGATAACATCAAATCCCAGCAAATGGTCTACAACCAAGAAAACGCTTAATGAAATCATTGGTGAAACTATTGAAGAAAAAGAGCTTTCAAAATATGAAAAACAGAAGAAAGAGCGTATAGAAAAAATTCGTGAAATTCTGGCAGAAGAAAATGTAGATGAAGAATACGATCGATTTAAATGGTTAAACGATGCAGTAGATATAGATGTTAAATTGTTCAATGATAGTAAATTTAGATACGACCCAGTTAAAGATAAACTTAAATTTAAAAAGAATTTTGAATCATCCAACTGGTTCAAATTTCAGGAGGCCGTACGTGAATACCAGCGAACAGCAATGATAAAACTGGAACCGATCCTTACACAACTTGAAATAAAAGAGTGGTAAAAAAATAGTGATTAAGAATTTTAATGTGAAATTCTTTATCAAATCTTAATAAGAATTCATGTATAATAATTTGGAGGAAATATTATGAATAAATTAATTTTAGTTTTATTAGTCGTTTTCGCTTCTCAATTGTTATTTGCACAGGCATCCGAATTGTTTATTTCCGAATATATCGAGGGCAGCAGTTACAACAAGGCTATCGAGATCTTCAATGGAACCGGATCTGATGTAGACCTTTCCGAATATTCTTTGGAAAAAGATGCAAATGGTGCGGGTTCCTGGAGTAGTTCTTATGATTATTCCGGAACTTTAGCGGATGGAGAAGTTTTCGTTTTGGCAAATTCTCAGGCAGATCCGACAATTCTGAACGTTGCCGATGATACTGATGATGGAGTGATCAACTTCAATGGAAATGATGCTGTTCGACTTTTAAAAAATGGAACTCCGATCGATATGTTTGGAGATCTCAGTGGAAATGATTTTGCCGCCAATGTTACTTTGGTTAGAAATCCTGATGTTGCGTCTCCAGTTACAACCTGGAATCCTGACGAATGGACAGAATATCCGCAAAACACTTTCACTTATCTGGGTACTCACATTTTCCAGACGAATGATCCCATGATAATCGTAAATGTGCCAAACGGTGGAGAAGAATGGGAACAAGCCTCCACTCACACCATTCAATGGACTTCCTTGAATTTTACAGACAATGTTAAAATTGAACTGGAAATGGTTTATCAGCGTGATAGAGAAGTTCTGGTTGCTTCCACCGAAAATGACGGTGAATGGGAATGGAATATCCCTGTTGATCAGCTAGTGAGTGATTATTATGTTATCACGATCTCTGATGCTGCCGACGGCGATCCCATCGATTCTTCGGATAATCCGTTTTCTATAATTGAACCACTTGTAATTCCAGAATATTCAATTTATGATATTCAATATTCCACTACAGGTCCTTCTCCTTTAGTTGGTGAACTGATCAGAACAACCGGAGTTGTAACAGCAGTTTATCCTAACTACTTTTTCATTCAAGATGGGCCCGGTGCCTGGAACGGAATTGCAATCTATCCATTGCAGGCGGTGGAAGTTGGTGACGAAGTCGATATCGCTGCTTATGTAGCAGAGTATAATGATAAAACAGAATTAACTGACATCTATGATTTTTCGGTGATTGGAACGGCAAACCTGCCGGAAGCAGTTGCAGTGCAAACTGGCGATCTGGCAGTTGCAGAAGAATTTGAAGGTGTTTTGGTGAAAGCTTTGAACGCTACAGTAACAGCGGAACCGAATAATTATGATGAATGGGAAATCGATGATTCTTCCGGTGCTTGTGTTGTCGGAGCACAAGGAACTTATACTTATGTAGCGGTTCTGGATGATCTGATTTACAGCATAAAAGGTGTTCTGGATTACGCTTATGGATCATTCAAATTGGAACCCAGAGATGATAATGATATCAGTTTGCAAGGTCTGGTTGTAGATCCTTTGGAACTCAATTTTATCAGCACAGATGATTGTATAAATGGTTTGGAATTCACAATTTCCAATCTTTCCAATACAGCATTCACAATAAATTCTATTGAAGATAATGGTGAATTTTCCAGCATGAATCCCTGGGAAATTGAAAACTTCAGTCTTCCACTTCCCTACTCTATTGAAGCTGCAGAAGAACTTACATTCAATGTTATTGTCGGATTACCAGTAGATGGATCTCGTGAAATTGTAACTGATTTTCTGAACATTGAAACTAATGTAGGTAACTTTGAAATTACTCTGAATTTTGATACTAATCTTAATGTCGGAACGCAAAATATTATACTTTCTGCTAACAAATTAATCGGTAATTATCCAAATCCATTCAACCCAACCACTACGATTTTCTTCGAACTTGCACAAAACTCAGAAGTTCAGCTTACTATATATAATATGCTGGGACAGAAGATTACAACCTTGGTCGATGAAAATTTTGAAGCAGGTCAAAAGCAAGCAGTTTGGAATGGAACTGATAGGGAAGGAAAAAAAGTGACCAGTGGGATTTATTTCTATGAATTGCATGTAAAAGATACTGATTATACGAGTACAAAGAAGATGCTTTTGCTGAAATAATTTAATCGTAATTTCTTATAAAAACAGGAATTGGTTGACAACTAATTCCTGTTTTTTATTCTTTTAGAAGGTAGTGATAAATCAAAAAGAACCGGGAGATTATTATGAGAAGAATAATTGTTATACTATTATTATTGATTTATAATTTCTTAAATTCTCAGAATTTTCAAAGAATTCACAAACAAGAAACACATTTAACATCATATTTATCTTCCAGTTACGGATGTACATGGGTTGACATTGATAATAATAACCTACCTGATATTTTTATTACAAATGGAGCTAGCCAAACAAATATGCTCTATTATACTCATGGAATTCATCAAATCATGCCATATTTTCATACAGCTCTGAATATTCTAGATTTAAGTTCTTTTGCAGCTTCCTGGGCCGATTATGATAACGATGGATATACTGATTTATTTGTTGTCAATGATGAATGGCATGGAGTTGATCTTTACCATAATTTGGATGGTATAACCTTTGAAATTGATCAATCAAATCTATTCGCAAACACAGCTGGCTGTTTTTATGGTTGTGCCTGGGGAGATTATGATAATGATGGACTTATAGATCTGATTATTACAGATTGGCAACAGGATAGTTCAAATATTTTGTTACACAATGATAGTAATGGAAATTTTAGTTATGCATACAACGGGCTTACAAATGACATAGATCAGATGGTCTGCCCTACCTGGATTGATTATGATGATGATGGTGATATCGATATGTTTATTGCTACAGATTATTTTAATCATAATATTCTTTATGAAAACGATGGAACAGGAAATTTTAGCAGAATTTACAATAATGCTATTGTTAATGAATTAGAAAAATCAAGTACCGCCAGCTGGGCAGATTATGACAATGATGGTGATTTCGATCTATTTGTAGGTACTACAGGAGATGAAAACAACAATTTATACAGGAATGATGGTAATGGTGCTTTTACTGAGATATACGATTTGAATGTAGTAAACAATGGTGGTTATTCCAGATCGAGCTGCTGGGGAGATTTTGATAATAACGGTTTCATCGATCTTTATGTTGCCAATGGTTATTTAAGTCAGAATAAAAATAACTTCTTATATATGAATAATGGTGATGGAGCTTTCGACAGAATTACTCAAGGTTCTATTGTTCAAGATGGTGGTACATCTTTGGGAGTTTCAGCAGCAGATTATGATATGGATGGTGATCTTGATCTTTTTGTGGTTAATGGCTCCGGTTATTGCGATCAGATTAATTTCTTCTACGAAAACATCTCGGAGCCTTCACATAACTGGCTTAAAATAAAGTGTGAAGGAACTGTTTCTAATAGATCTGCCATCGGAACTAAGCTTTATGTTTATGTAACAATAAGAGGAAAGCAGCAGATTCTATCCAGATATATATCTTCTAATTCCGGAAGAGCAGCGCAAAACGACCTGGTAGTACATTTCGGTTTAGGAAATGTAAACCATGTCGACTCATTAGTCGTAAAGTGGCCTTCTGGAATACATGAAACAATTAATAATCCCAGAATTAATAGACTCCATAGAATAGTAGAAAATTCTTCTGATTTTACTTATATTCAAAAAAGAAACTCCGTAATAATTTCAAATATTTACAATTATCCCAATCCATTTAATCCAACCACTATGATTTTCTTCGAACTTACACAAAACTCAGAAGTTCAGCTTACTATATATAATATGCTGGGACAGAAGATTACAACCTTGGTCGATGAAAATTTAGAAGCAGGTCAAAAGCAAGCAGCTTGGAATGGAACTGATAGGGAAGGGAAAAAAGTGACCAGTGGAATTTATTTCTATGAATTGCATGTTAAAGATACTGATTATACGAGTACAAAGAAGATGATTTTACTGAAATAATTTTTGCATAACATGTTAAGAGCAGGTACTTATGAATATAATAAAACTAGTAAAGGTCTGCTCTTATTTTATTTATTACTAATTTTAATCAATTTACGATAGAAATCTTTAAAAAACTTTGGAATTTGGATCTGATCTAAAAGATTAATATCTGATTCGTGAAAAAGATTAAACTTCCTGGATATCAAAAAAGAAATCGTGATTAATATCATAGATCCAATTATGCGTAAAATGAAACTTGAAAAATAAATATTGATAAAAAGAACTGCAAAAGAAAATAGTGGAAACAACAGTGCTAATTTTCTTTTCACAGCAAATTTGCGATTGATGATGAAGTACCAAATGACGGGGTTAATCGTGAAAACAAGAAATGTGGCAGCAGCTGCACCTAAAATCCCAAATATTGGAACAAGATAAATATCTAAAGCAAAATTGAGAACAGCAGCAAATATTCCTAAATAGAGATACATTTTTGTCATATCAAAACTAACTCTTATCGCAGTAAAAAATGCTGAGATCAAACCTAAGTGGAGTGTTGTAATAATTATTTTAAACGGCAAAATTGATGCATCAAATTTATGCCCATAAACAAGATGAAATCCCAGATCACTGAATAAAATAGAAAAGGTTACTAGAATAAAAACAAAAAAACTAACCTGGGGCAGTAGTCTCTTAAGATAAAATTCACTTATTTTGTATGTTTGATCTTTCGTGCGAAAAACCAATATGATTGGTGTTGATATCGTTACAATAGAAGAAAAAAGAAAAGATCTTATAGTATTGAATATTTTGTAAGAAGCCTGATAAATACCAACATCTTCTAATGTAAGAAAATATTTTATAACATAGGTATCAATCCAGGTAATGATATAATTTGACCAACTGGCAAAAAGTAGAGGAAAACTGAAAATAAACATTTTATACAATAGTTTTTTATTCAGGTCGAAAGGAATCAGATATTTTTTATTTATTAATAGCAATCCAATGATAACAATTAATAAATCTGAAATCAAAAAAATAAATATTATGTTGATGATTTTGATTTCCAAAATTTTAAGTATAATAAGTAAAATTCCCAAAGCAATGAAAATCTTCGTGGCAAAACGCATGAGAAAAGATTGTTCTTTGATCTTACGTATTACTTTTAGAATTTCAAAAATATAGGTTTTACCTGCAGTTAAAATCAATCCAAGCGCAATAATCCAAAAATAGTACTGCTCATTTATCTCCAGAAATCCAAATATTGATTCTTGGAAAATGTGAAAAAGAGTGATAACAATCCAAAAAGAGAAGAAACTTAACAACACGAAATTCGTGGTTGTACGTCGCAGATGACCTTCTTTTATAAATTCTTCTTTACCAAATCGTAATATCGCCAAACGTAGCCAGTTAAGACCAAAAATATAAAGCAGAGCTATGGCACTGATTATAAGAGCAACCTGCCCATATTTTTCTGGACCTAAATATCTTGCCTGAATCGATTCAGAGAAGATCATTAAAGGTATGGAAATAAATGATGAGCTCAAAACAAATACAAAATCCCAAAAAGATTTCTTTAGTTCGTGCATAGTTCACAGCTCCAATTTAAAATAATTTGTGATGCTTTTTCTAAACTTTCATTCCTTACCATAATGAACCTTTTGACTTAATAATCCTATCTATACAAATTTATGTTATTTCTAAAAACTCAATAAATTACGCAATAAATAATTTTTTATTATCAATAAAGAAAATTCTTAAATTTGACTATCACCGTGGCAGAGCCAAGGTGTATTTCGCTAAATTTATTTCAGCAAGCTGAAAATCGAATTTTCATTATTTACCCCTCTGCCTTCGGTATCTCCCCTCAAACAGGGGAGAAATTTCGGAAAACCCCGACGCAAGCGTCGAGGAATTCTATTGATTAAAACTAAATTAGAAATATTATAATTATCAAGAACAATGAATTTCTGTTGACACGTATAAAATTAAATTTTTATTCAATTAGTTATTAGAAAAATATAGATATGTTCAAAAAAAAATACAGAAACACTTGTTCAAAAAAACAAATACAAATCATATATAAACGATTTGATATAAATTAATAGGAAATATAAATAAGAATGAAAATTGGAATGATTTTGGATGAAGCTTTTCCACCTGACCCACGCGTAGAAAATGAAGCAGTTTCGCTGGTAAATGCAGGTCATGAAGTGTTTTTATTTTGTCTTGATTACTCACATTCTCAGTTACAAGATGAAATGATAGCTGGATTTAGAGTAATAAGGAAAAGGTTGCCAAGATATCTGTATCGCTTTTCTGCTTTAGCTTATACGATTCCTTTTTATCATTATTATTTAAAAAATAGTATTGATAAATTTCTGCGTTCAAATCACATTCAAACTATTCATATTCACGATATTCGGATTTCCAGAGCTGTTTTCTGGGTAAATAAAAAATTGAATTTACCAATTATTCTCGATCTCCATGAAAATCGACCCGAAATCATGAAGTTTTATAAACATGTTAATTCTTTTTGGGGTAAACTTTTAATTCACCCATCCAAATGGAAAAAATATGAGAAAAAGTACATCAAAGCAGCTGACCGAGTAATAGTAGTAACCAACGAAGCTAAAGAATATTATTTATCTTCGATAAACAGTATTTATTCCAATAAAATTATTGTTGTTCCAAATACTATCAGGACAAGTTTCTATAAAAAATATTCAATAGATAAAACTATAATGAAGAAATACAAATCTTTCTATTCTATTTTGTACATTGGTGATACAGGTTTACGCAGAGGTCTTCTTACAGTTTTCAAAGCCCTTAAGTATTTGATTCCCAAAATTCCTAATATTAAAATTGTTGTTGTTGGAAAAAGTAAAGAAGATAATATTTTAAGAAATTTTATTAGAATTCATCGATATGGTGATTATATTGAACTTGCAGGATGGCAAGATTCAAAACTTCTACCATCATATATTTTATCATCTTTTATTGGTATTTGCCCTCTCCATCGTAATATCCATCATGATACGACTTATGCTAACAAAATATTTCAGTATCTTGTTTTTGGAAAGCCTATTGTAGTAAGTGATTGTATTGCTCAAAAAACATTTGTTCAAAAACATAATTGCGGATTAGTTTTTAAAGATAGAGATGAAAAGAATTTTGCTGATAAAGTGATAGCTGTATATGAAAATAAAAATCTTTATCAAGACATGAGTCAGAATGGAAAAGATATCGTAAGAAATTCCTTTAATTGGGGAAAAACGGCAAAACCTTTAATAGAATTGTATGAACAAATACTATGAATTTTAATGAAAAATACAGTAGAACACATCACAAGAGATTTGAAAAGAGCCTGAATTTCCTGCTAAAACATGAACCTCCTCCAAAGCGGATATTGGATCTTGGCAGTATTAATCCATTGTCACATTTAATGCAACAAGAAGGATATGATGTACTAAACACACCTGCCGGTATTGATCTTGATCTGAATTGTGAAATTCTGCAAAACTACGATTATGATCTATTTACAGCTTTTGAAATTTTCGAACATTTAGTAAATCCGTTCAGTATTCTAAAAGCTATTAAGTCAGAAAAAATGATTCTGTCTGTACCACTAAAATTGTGGTTTGCCAAATCATATTGGAGTGATACAAATCCTTATGATAGACACTATCATGAATTTGAACCGCGTCAATTAGAAATGCTTTTGCGAAAGGCAGACTGGAAAATCTTGCAACAGGAAAAATGGGTTAGTGTAAGCAATAAAATCGGTATCAGACCACTTTTAAGAAGATTGACTTTCCGACATATGATTGTTTATTGTGAAAAAATGAGAAATGGAAGTACAAAATGAGAATTTTTATTTTAACAACAGGTAGAGCAGGATCAAAAACTTTAATTGAAGCTTGTCAGTATATCAATAATTATACAGCAAGTCATGAGTCATTAACAAAATTTTTCGGAGAAAAAAGATTAGATTATCCCGATGATCATATTGAAGCAGATAATCGATTGAGCTGGTTTTTAGGGAGATTGGATGAGAAATTTGGAGATGAAGCTGTATACGTACATCTCATTCGAGATAGGAAAAAAGTTGTGAAAAGTTCGATGAAAAGGTGGATAGGAAGGGGAAATATTATGAAACCCTTTTGCGAAGGTATCTATATGACTCCAACATTTACAATAACATCAGATCAGAAAAAGCAAATCTCGGCTGATTATTATGATTGTGTGAATTCAAATATTGCTCTGTTTTTGAAAGATAAGACAAAAAAAATGGAACTCCATTTAGAATCTATCGAAAAAGATTTTATTAGATTTTGGAAATTGATCGGGGCTGAAGGAGATCTTGATTCAGCAATTAAAATTTTAGAGATTAAACATAACCAATCTAAAAAATTCAATTATTTTCAGAATTTTTTTTGGAATGTAAAATTATGGTTGAAAAGTTTGTTTAATTCCTAATTTCATTTATCACACCTCGGCTTTTATCACAAAATAAATACCAATGATTGCGAAAATCAAATTCGGAAACCAGGCTGCCATCAAAGGTGATAAAACACCATTATAACCCAGGCTCTGACAAATCCTGAGGGCAGATAAATATAAGAAACAAACCAATAATCCCATTCCAAAAACCAACCCTCTACTGCGACTACGAGAAGAAGTGGAAACCAGTGGTACACTGAAAAGCAATATTATCAGGTTTGCAAAAGGAAATGATACCTTTAAATTCAATTCCGTCATTTCTTTTGTGAATTTCTCACCAACTTTCTTTAACCTACCGATATAATTTCGTAGCTCAAAGAAATTCATCGACATTGGTTTCTTAGCACTTTTTATAAAGTCCACAGGAGTTACATCAACTTCCTTAATCACAGTTGAATTGAAGAATTGCAGACTATCCAAAACTCCTTGTGAATAATATCTTATATTACAATTTTTAAAATGCCATTTATCATCTTTCCATTTTGCGTCGGCTGCAGTAATCTTCTTCTTTACCATTCCTGTTCCAGGTTCATAAGTTGTTATATCTATTGTTCTCAAAAGATTACGATAGCCATCGAAAAAACCTATATAATATAAATTGTTATCCGATCCTAAGTAATGAATATTTGATCGTAATTTTTTGTCTTCCACCTTCATATTCTTGATTTTCTCGGTATAAACGAACTGCCTGTATTCTTCTGCTTTTGGCAGTACAGTCTCTCCCAAGATCATTACGACAATACTGAAGATAAAACCATACCAGATGAGCGGAGTTACCATTCTAAAAATACTGATGCCAGCAGCACGAATTGCTATAGATTCATTAAATTTTGATAGAGAATCCATCAGGAATAAACCGGAAAGTAAAACCATTACTGGAGAAGTTAAGATGATCAGATAAGGAATTCGAAGTAAAAAATAGATGATTAGATCATTCATTTGAGCATCTTTACGCAGTAATCTTGGTAATCTGTCAGAAACATCGATTACCAGAAAAAGTACTGAAAAAGCGAAAACAATGATCAAAAATATTTTTATGTATTCACGTAGAATGTATTTATCTAGAATTCTCATTTTCTCTTAAATATTTTACCAATTTTCTTAAAAAAACCAGAGATATTAATAAACTTCATTTCCTTCACTGAAATCACGATCAGATAAATTCCCACAATAGCAAAAATTATGTTGGAAATCCACATTGCCAAAAATGGTGAAATTGTTCCTTTATCGGCAAGTTCCTCTCCCAAAGTTAAAGTACCATAATAAATTAGAAAAACTACAGAGCTAACAGAAAATGCCATTCCAACTCCACTCGTTCTCGTCATCATTCCCACAGGAGCTCCGATCAAAACAAAGATCAAGCAGGCAAATGCAATAGCATATTTTTTGTGGATTTCAACCGCATACTTCCTGATATCACTTTTCAGACCATTCAATTTATCTCTTTTTATATTCAATTTATTATAATATTTTTTCAGATCTCGCTGCGCCATTTTGGAGGTTGTTGAATCAGGTTGAAGTTTTTCAATATCCACTTGAATATCTTCAATTTCTTTTACTACAGAAGTCATAGAATTCTTTCGTTCTTCTATTATCTTCTGCATGGCAGCAGAACTCAACTCCCTGTCACCGCGATAATCGCTGCCCTGTTCGTTTATTTTATATCCCAGATCGGGGAGATTCAGCGTAAACCGTTTAAAACGGCTCATTGTATATTTATCGGGATTTTGTGCATCTCGTTCGTGCATTTGACCATTGTATAAAATTGCCTGCAGACTATTACCACCATTCTGCAAATTTACTGTTCCCTTTTTTGCAAAAATAGTTATTGGAAACTTATTCTTCTCACGATTATAGATCACGATATCAAACAATTCATCTTCCACTCTTTCTTTAGCATAAATTGTATAATTTTTCATCACATTGAAAGTACCAGGAACAACCGCTGTAACAGGTCTTCTGTAATTCACTTTTATCATCAAATTTTTAAGCATATGATTAGTATCTGGCAAGATTGCATTATTGAAATAAACCATAAAAAATGAAAGTAACAAAGCAGCGATTACAGTTGGTTTCATCAAAGAATAAATATTTATTCCGCAAGCTTTGCAGGCAACGAGTTCGTTATCCACAGAAAGACGACCAAAGGACATGATTGAAGCAAGAAGAACAGCCATTGGTACTGTGAGTGCCAGCATAAAGGGAAGTGATAATCCAAATATGGAAACGATGGAAGCAAAATCCAGATTCTTATCAATAATCAAATTTAAAAGATCGATAATTCGATCCAACAACATTACGAATGTTGTTACCATCAAAGAAACTATGAAGGGTTTAAAATTCTCTTTTAAAATATATTTTTCAAGAATTCTCATTTAATCATTTCCAGGAATTCTTGCTCTGAGATTATCTTTATTGTATCTATCTTCTTTGCTTTTGACAATTTACTACCAGGATTTTCTCCAACAATCAAGTACTCAAGTTTTTTACTTACTGAAGAAACGACTCTTCCTCCATTTTGCTCAATCTGATTTTTGATCTCATTTCTACTGAAATTAGTTAATGAACCTGTCACAAGGAAAGTTGAACCTGATAACTTATCCTTTATTTCCTGTTTTTCACTTTTCATATTTAAACCGATCTTTTTAAGATTTTCAATCATTCTCAAATTTTTTTCATCCGAAAAAAAGTCTACAAGTGACTGAGCTATTTTTTCACCGATCTCATCGATCATCAAAAAATCAAGATATGATGCATTTATTAAAGCGTTAATATTATCAAAATTAGCTGTCAGGATTTTGGAAGTTCTCGCTCCAACATAGCGAATTCCCAATCCAAATAAGATTTTTTCAAATTTCTGATTTTTAGATTTTTCTATCGCCTTCTGTAAATTCTCTGCTGATTTTTTTCCCTGCCTTTCCAAATTCGCAAATTTCTCGAAGTCGATATTGTATATATCTTCGATCTTCTCGATCATATTATTTTCTAATAATTGTTTAATAACCGCTTCTCCCAAGCCTTCGATATCTACAGCATCTCTGGAAGCAAAATGTTCTATTCTGCGTTGCACCTGTGCTGGGCAATTCGCATTACTGCAATATGTTACAGCTCCTTCTTCTTGCTTTCTGAGTGGAGAAGAACAAACAGGACAATTGGTTGGAAAGTTAATTTCTTCTGCCTTATCAGGTCGCTTTTTCTTATCAACTTTTATAATTTTGGGTATGATTTCACCAGATTTTATTACAGTTACATAATCGCCGATCTTAAGATCCAGCCGATCTATCTCATCTTCGTTGTGTAACGTAGCATTTGAAACTGTAGAACCCGAAATAAAAACTGGTTCAAGTCTGGCAACAGGAGTAACTGCTCCAGTTCTTCCTACTTGAAAATCTACACCTAACAATTGAGTTTCTACTTCTTCAGCCTTAAATTTATAAGCAATTGCCCATTTGGGAAATTTAGAAGTATAGCCCAGTTTCTTCTGTAATTCAAAATCATCAACTTTGATAACGAGTCCGTCTATATCAAATTCGAGATTATTTTTTTCTAACTCCCAGAATTTACATTGCTCGATTATGCGATTTAATTCACCAAATTTAAGTAAATTTTTCATATCTCTTGCAAGTGTCTTAAATCCAAGTTTTTCAAAATATTTTAGCAGTGTGTATTGTGACTTTATCTCGTTGTTTTCGAATAGACCGACTGAGTAGACACGATAATCAAGTTTTCTTGTTTTTACGATTTCAGGATCTTTGAGTTTTATAGTTCCTGCAGCAGCATTTCGAGGATTCGCAAATATTCTTTCACCATTTTTTTCTCTTTCTTCATTGATTCTTTCAAACTCGGATCTTGGTAAAAAAATCTCACCCCTAATTTCTATTGGCTTGGGATAATCAATTTTTTGCGGAATTCCGGAAATGGTTTTTACATTTTGAGTTACATCTTCTCCTTCAAAACCATTTCCACGTGTAGTCGCATATACTAAATCACCATTTTCGTAATACAAGTTTATACTGAATCCATCAAGTTTCAATTCTGTTGTAAAATACGGCATTTTCTTAGTTTCTTTAGTAATTTTATTATAGAAATCTTCGATCTCTTCTAAAGTATAAGCATTTTCAAGACTGTACATTCGAACTTTATGAGGGATTATTTTACTTTCATCATCGATATCTGATCCAACTTTTTCAGTAGGTGATTCTTGAATTTTATATTGAGGATATTTAGTTTCCAGATATTGAAGCCTTTTTACTAATTGATCAAATTCATAATCTGAAATTTCTGGTGCAGCTTTTTGATAATAAAGGTCGGAATGATAAGCAATTTTTTCTCGTAATTCCTTTATCTCATCTGCAACGAATAAATCGTCCATCTATCCTCCTGTTTTCAGACAAGGAATGCAACAATGGATATTTAGGCAATGATTTTTTAATTGGAACGTAACGAGTTTATTGAATAAATATTTGAATATATAGTTTAGAATTAGAAATAAAAAAACAGAGCGAGTATTTAAAGATGGCGGCGACCTACTCTTCCAGTCCGTTGCCAAACCAGTACCATCGGCGCAGATAAGCTTAACTGCTGTGTTCGGGATGGGAACAGGTGTTTCCTTACCGCTAATACCA
>JAIPJH010000031.1 GCA_021734245.1 Candidatus Cloacimonadota bacterium
TTGCTATTTTTTTCCCCGCGATAAATCACGGGGCTATTCAATTCGGACTCGACTTCTGAAAAGCAAAGCGATACTGGAGTTGATGACGAGTTAAATCATTAGATGTGTCCTGAAGTCCAGACGGAACTGAACTCCAGTATAAAATATTCTTTCCGACAGCTTCTCTTGAGAATACTGGAAATTGCTGTCGGAAAGTTTTTTTTTTCAACTTTACGAAATCAACTCTGAAGAAATCGAAATAGAAGGTTTCGGAAAGTATAGATGCCGAAGGCGGAGGGGTAAAGAATGAAATTAAACAACCTGGGTTTTGAACGTCATTTGGGCTAAAGCCCTTTTTCTTTTTTCATCTCTATACCCCGCGATAAATCACAGGGCTATTCAATTCGGACTCGACTTCTGAAAAGCAAAGCGATACTGGAGTTGATGACGAGTCAAATCATCACATGTGTTCTGAAGTCCAGACGGCACTGAACTCCAGTACAAAAAAAGGATCAACTAAAAAGCTGATCCTTAAAAAAATAATCTGGGAATTTCTTATTCCGAAATACTTATTGTATTTGTTGGGCAACCCTGAAATTTATTACCATCACCATTGGCACAAATTCCGCAGGCAATGCATTTTTCAGCATCGATAACTGCTTTTCCCTTTACCATAGAAATTGCATTTGTCGGGCAATTGCTGACGCATAATCTACAGCCGATGCAGTTTTTTTGATTTACCACATAGAATTCATTTGCAGTAGCATCTTCCCACAAAGCCTTTCCCTCAGCATCCAGAAGTTCAAGTGTAACTTCATTATAAACGATTTTGTAGGCATTAATTTCATCGTATTCAGTTAGGATGCCGCTAACGATGATATCGGCATTCTTTTCCAAAGTAATTTCGTTTTCAGTTAGAAATTCTTCCGGCGCCAGTTTGAGCATGAAAAAATCCTCACCTGTGTTCAGATACCAGTCACCACCGATATTTTTGATAGTACCGGAAAACTCTGCAAGTTCCTGAGTTTCTGCTTGAGAAAATATGTTCAGTGATAGCACGAACATCAGCATCAGAAAAGTAAGTATTACAAATCTGTTTTTCATTTTTCTTTCCTTTAACAAGAGCAGTTGCAGCCGCAATCTTTGAAATAACGGCAGAGATATGTCGTATTATCTTCTACTTTTACTTTGAATTTCTTATTCGCTTGCACTGTAAATGATTCCATCGGTCCATAACTCTTCCATTCCTTACAATCAGGCAATTGAATTGTGAGTTGACCAGTCAGCACTGTCATAACTTCTACCTTTGAAGTTCCAAACTCATATTCTCCGGGTGCCATTACACCGATTGTCGCTTCGCTTTTTTTATCGATAAAAGCAATTGACCTTACTTTACCGTCAAAATATTCATTTGTTTTGAACATTTCTATCTCCTTATGAAACTATTTATTAATTCTATTTCGTATAATTTTTCGCCATTTCTGGGGTCAAGTAATTTGTTTAACACCGTTAAGGGTTTTATCATTTCTACCTAAAATTATATTCCTGCATATCGCAAACAGGTTCAAAACCAATTCTTTGATAAATGCTGTTGGAAGTAGGATTGGCAAGATCAGCAAAAAGTGTAATATATTTATATCCTGAATCAAGAAGTTTCCTGCTGAATTCTGCTACCAGAGCCGAAGCATAACCTTTTCTGCGATGTTCAGGTGGAGTGTAAACCATGCTTATACTTATGCCATTGATTGTCGGACGAAATTTCCCAACTAAACTCACAGGAATTGTATCTTCCCAAATTGCTAACTGCTGTCTTTCAATTTTTCTTGTTATTGATTTTTCTATTTCTTTGGAAGGCGCATCTGGAACTGCTTCGTTGTGAAATGCTACAGCCCATTTGCAGAGCAGTTCAAAATCATTCTCATCTGCCAATCTCATTTTTCCATTTGGTTGTTTTGGAAATCTAATTTTATCTAATTTGTAGATTCTTTCGGACATTCCAGGAGAGTAATCAATATTTTCTCTTTTCTTCCAAACTTTGGCAAATTGACGAGAAGTATTATTTGCAGCCAGAACTCCGGGAATGTTAATGTTTCTTTTTACATCTTGTGCAATCGGCTCCAATTGTTGTGAAGGATCTTTTAACTTGCTGTAAAGTAATAATTTATATGGTGGAGTGCAGACGGCAATAGTTTCAATGTTTCCGTTATTTTCGACAGCTCGCAAATATTTTTCTGGATATATCTCAGGATCATTTTTCAGAATAAATGCTAATCCAATGATCAAGTTATTTTCTAATTCAAATTCCCTTAAGATTGGTAGAGTTTTTTCCAGAAAAGGATCAACATTATCAAATTTTAAAAGTTTCATTTATATCTCAATCTTATTTCCATACCAGGTGCATTCTGCGGTCTGGAAACAAAACCGAATTTCTTGTAAAATTCTATCTTTCCATCAGCACAAAATAGTTGGATATCTCTAATTTTCAATTCTTTACATTTTGTCATTAAATTCTTCATGATCTTGCTGCCGATTCCGTTTCGTTCAAATTTTGGAGATACGATAACATCAAATAATACAGCATGAGCAATTCCATCGGACAGCATTCTGCCGAGACCAACAAATTCATCTTTGTGATAGGCACAAACAACGTAATAGCTGTTTTGAAGAGCTAGGTAAAGTTCAGATGAAGTAAGTTTATAATCTTCGTTCCAGCCGGTTGTGATAAAAAGGTCGTAAAATTGATCGGCTTCCGGAAGATCGTTCTTGAAATCAATCTTCATTTTCCCACCGTCTCAAAGTCACCAAGTCCCAAAGTCTCAATGTCCCAAAGTCTCCAAGTCTTATATTATCCGCCACTGATGAGATGGATGACTTTCACATCTGCTCCCGCGGGTATCGTAGTTGAATCATAATCTTTTTTTCGCACCAGTTCCCCGTTCACCTTAATGACCAGCATTTTAAAGGTATAATTCATTTTCTGCAGAACATCGGTGATGGTCATTCCTTCCAGCCAGTCGACCTCATTACCGTTAACGGTTATTTTTTTCATAAATCCTTCAAAAGTATTTCCAAAACCAGGTTTACCTGCATATTGGCAACAATTCCCACTCTCGGTGCCATAGGGGAGATACCGCTTTGTAATTCAGTTTGCTCATCTCCACAGATATAAAGATTTTCCAATTTTCTTGTTTTGAGCAGTTCATTCCTGCCCCAGCCAGCCAGTCCGGAAGCAGCAATAATCGGTTTTTGGGGAAAATGTTCCAGCCAGCAATCGATCAGCATTTCCTTCATCTCGGCTTTATCAAAAGCTTCTACCATGATGTCTGCATCTTTAAAAATCTCTGGAATATTAGCTTCGGTTAGTTTAATGTTGTAAGCTTCAAATTCGGTAAAAGTACTAATTTTAGAAAGGTTAGCTTTCAAAGCATCGGCTTTATAGTATCCAATCTGATCGATAAAAAACTGCTGTCTATTCAAGTTGGAAGGTTCAATTTTATCAAAATCAGCAAATATCAGCTTTCCAATACCAACTCTGGTAAGAGTAAACGCTGCATTAGAACCTAAACCTCCGCAACCGGCAATTCCAACAATTGAATTCTGTAATATTGGAATAATTCGAGGATCGTGGTTGGCAAAAAAATCAGATTTTTTCATTTTTCAAAAAACCTGCCAGGTTCACGAAAACCTGGCAGGTTTTGTGTTATTAATTATTTGTAGTATTTTTCCAGAACTTCGATCACACTGGGATAATCGATGCCAAGTTCCTTAATTTTTTCTATTTTAGGAACACCGTTATTATCCCATCCGCGACGTTTGTAAACTGCATCGCAGAGTTTCTGATAAGCATCTTCTCTCATCTTGCGAAGATAATTTCGTTTCTCTTCTGTAGTTTTTCCTTCGATGTCGTAATTCCATTTTTCTTTAAGCTGCTTATCGTATCTTTCTTGCCTGGATTCATATTCCTCGATCGTAACAGGACCAACAGAGCGATACGGTATCATATCGTGTTCACGAGTTCCAAATCCCATGCGAAGATTGAAAACACGCTGGAAGTTGTAAACTCTTTCAGATTGCAGGATAAGTTCATTTTTATCTATGTTCTTACCAGTTACGGAATTGAAAATATCCACATAGTTCTGAACATGGCCGGGAACTTTTGCCGGTTCATCAGTTTCAGCATTATCAGCAGGTTCCACATCATTCCAGGGAAGTTTACAAAGACCCTGCAAGCCAAACCAGGTTCGGAACATGGGGAAGTAGTGTAGAGCTTCCGCTTTATCTTCAAAAGTAGGAATCTGATTGTTTACCATATCCATGAAAATCAGCCAGGCTTCATCGTGTTGTGCTCCTTTTAGAGCCAAGCCATAACCACCTTGCATTGCCAATGATTCTTTTGTCATGTATTCAGAATATTCCATTCCTTTACATTCCATTCCAATGGCTTGCAAAAAGTCAGGATCTGCATTATATTTTTCAACGAAAAGTTTCTTCAATCTGCGAATTCCCAAACCTACTGTTTTTCCAAATCCTTCACCTTTTGCCATTTGATGCAGCATGTGAAGTGCTTCTTCACCATTTCCAAAGGAAAGATCGTAACCACCGGTAATTTCTTTATTGATTATTCCGTTTTCGTAGCATTCCATAATAAAAGCCATGCAGGTTCCAAAGGAAATCGTATCGATTCCGTAAGTGTCACAGTAGAAGTTAGCTTCTACCACAAAATGTGGATCAAAAATTCCCATATTTGCACCAAACGCTGCTGCTGTTTCGTATTCCGGTCCATCGATGGAAACAATATCACCCTTGTAAGGGCCTGTTTTCAACGTGAATCCATCAACGCATTTTGCGCACTGCATTGTACAGCCATACCAGCAACCATCTGGAATACCCTGAGTAAACATTTCACGCCATACATTGGAAGAAATTTTGGGTGTTTTGGGATCGGAACCAAATTTATAATTATGAGTAGGAAGCAGATCATAATCGTCCATGATCTCTACTAAATGCGCCGTTCCCACGTGTCGCATATCGCACTGTTTATCATCTTCTTCATAAAGTTCACGATGATATTTTGCACCAACTTCTTTGATCTTTTCCAGATCTTCTACCTGATTATTATTTGCATTCAGACCACTGAATTTACATACTACAGCTTTAATTTTTTTATGTCGGAAAAGCGTTCCCAAACCACCACGGCCAGCTTGCTTCAAGCGAGCTACCTTTCTGCGACGATCATAGAAACTGAAATTAAGACAGCCGAAAAAGCTGTTTTCCGCACCAGTTCCTGCACTTACAGTTGCAATAGATTTCATATCCATTTCATTTTTGGCAAAAATGTCGCACATCTGTTCTGCTATCAGGTGGGAATTCACATCTTCTTCGGGAGCTTCAAATATTTGAATTTTTCCTTCATCACCGTTGATGTAAACAATTACATCTTTTTCTGCAATGCCCTGCAACTCAATGGCATCCCAGCCAGAAAATTTAAGATAAGGGCCAAAATATCCTCCAACATTACTATCAACAGGAGCTTGAGTAAGTGGTGAAATTCCGCAAACTATTGATTTCCCAGTTCCAGGATATTGTGTAATTCCACCCATCGGGCCGGCAGAAATACAAATTTCATTTTCAGGAGAATCCCATTTTGTGTTTTCATTAACTGCGTCCCACAGAAGCTTCAAATTGAAACCGCGACCACCGGTAAAGTTTTCTTTCATATCTTCTTTTAATGGCTTTGTTTCAATTTTGTTTTCGCCAACATTAATGTGTAATGTTTGACCGGCATATCCTTTTACCAGGGGTTTTATATCATAATTAAATTCTGCCAGAAGTTTATGAGCTTCTTTTATCTTCTTTGGATCGTATGGCTTGTTATAATAGTTCATTAGAAATGCCTCCTATAAAATACTTTCTCTAAGGGATCGGGTTGATCTTGGATAGAAAGCGCATCTGCTGGACAGGTTTTTACGCACAATCCACAAGCGATACATTTGAATGGTTTTGGCTCATCCTTGACTGTAAACATCGATAATGTAGGACAGAAACCTACGCAGGATAAACAACCTACACATGTTTTTTCATTCAATCTGATAATGCCTTTTGCATCACGAGTCAATGCTTCTACCGGACAAACCAGTGTGCATTCGCCGCATTGGATGCAGGCGTTTCCATGAAATCCGTCTTCAACTTTTTTGATCTTGATTCTTGATTTTTCTCTGTTTTCTTCTTTGAACCAGGTTTTGGAACAAGTTATTTCACAAGTTCCGCAACCAATACATTTGGATTTATCCCAAACTAATACTTTCATAAAACCTCCACTTATTAAAAAAGACCTTCCGATTATGGATGTAACAAGATGTAAATCTAAGCAAGTTGACAAAGCGAAACTTAAATCAAAAGGGCAGATGTCAAGCAGTTTTTGATAATTAAATTTGAATATAATATTAATTATAAATGCTGTGAAATTATTGCTTGACCATAAATCTTGTACAAAAGTAATTGCTATGATTTTGAAAATTAGTGTGTTAGGAAATTTAGGAGAAAAAATGCGAAACCTGAATTATGATTTTGAAATTGAGAAAATAGTAAAATTCATCAAAAGACAGCTCAAAAATGCCGGATTCAAGAAAATTATTGTTGGGCTTTCCGGTGGTATCGATTCTTCTGTTACTGCTGCTCTGGCTGTAAAAGCAATTGGAAAAGAAAATGTTTTCGGTGTTTTACTACCTTATAAAACCAGTCATCCAGATAGCCTGAAACATGCATTGGTGGTGGCTAAGCTGCTTGAAATCGAACATCGTATTATTGATATTTCGCCAATGGTAGATGCTTATTTCAATTCGTATGAACCGGAAGCTGATTTTTTGAGAATTGGAAATAGAAAAGCTCGGGAAAGAATGTGCGTTCTGTATGATCTTTCGGCCAAGAAAAAGGCACTTGTAGCCGGAACCGGTAATCTTTCGGAACTGATGATAGGTTATTGCACGCAATATGGCGATGGCGCTTGTGCTTTTGAAACAATTGGAAATCTTTATAAAACTGAAGTTTTTGAGATTGCTGGAATTTTGGGCATTCCAGATGAAATTATTAATAAAAATCCTACCGCAGATTTGTGGGAAGGGCAAACCGACGAAGATGAAATGGGGATTACCTACAAAGAATTAGACGAAATTTTATTCCAAATGCTGGAAGAGAAGAAGACTGATGAACAGCTGATAGATAGCTTCGGAAAGGAAAAGATCGAAAAAGTGAAACACATGATAAAAATTTCGGAATTTAAACGTAATGTACCTCCGAGTCCGTGATTCTCACCTTCTCAATGGTCGAACTTACGAGACCTTGAGAATGGTTTTGAAATAGTCGTATTAAAATTAAAAAATTAAGAACACATTCAGATGAACCTTGCAGGTACAATCTGAAGAGTTCAATAAATAGGAGCAAAATTGAGTTTTTTTAAATCGGAAAAATGTAGTATTTGTAAAAAACATAAAGGGCATCGTTTCTGTTTCAGAAAAGGCAAAGACATCTGCTGGCAGGATTGCAACCTGATGCGGGTTGATGGCAAATGTCCACAGGAATGTGAATATACTATTCAAAAGACAGATGCTCTGCAATTGAAGACTAAAGCAGATTCGATCATGGAATATCAGGATCTACTAAAGAAACAAATGGATCGCTGGATCTTATTACCTCAGGAAGTGTTTGGTGGTGAAATGCCAAAAAATATGTCTGAATCGGAATCCGGCAGAAAAAGGTTAACTGAATTCTTGAATCAATTTCAGATCAATCCAGTTATACCTCTAAATTATTTAAAAGAAAAGCTTTCACTTGTTAATCTTAAAGTAATTTCTCAAGAAAAAAATTACGAAGACATTGCTGTTGAATTTTTGAACTTAATAATTTTACAGGAATGGGAGAAAACAATTGATTTTCTGAAGCATAAAGTAGTTTATCAAGATAATGAATTTAAAAGCAATTATATCAATAGATTAGACAGCTTAAAATATTTAAAAAAAGCAACAGATTTCTTCTTGATTTCATCTGCTCTTTCCGAGGATAAAAAGAAAGCACTGGTATATTTTGATTTGAATGGAAAATATGATCTAACTCTGCTCCTGGAAAGGCTGGATAACTCCTGGATAGTATTACAGAAGATATTTGGTAAACCGGAACTTGCCAATTCCGAATCTCAAGCCAACCAGCAGATCGCGATCATGCTTTCCAAAAACAAGTTATCAGACGCTTTTGAACTCTTGAAAAAGTATTCTTCGATTTATGTAGATTCAGCAGATATAAATTATTACTGGGGAATGTATTACATGTTCAGCAATAACACCAGAAGAGCTGCGTCATATCTTTTGAATTCCATTGAACTCGATCCTGACTTCCTGGAAGCAAAAGCACTTTATGCTACTGCAATTTTGCAGGAAAAACAAACTGAAAAAGCTAAAAAACTATTCGAAGAAATAATCGCAGCAAATCCCAAAGAGATTAAAAGTATGAATAACCTGGCTTCAATTTACATCGAAGAAGGAAATAACGAAAAGGCCCGAGAGCTACTTCAGCAGTGTTTAAAAATTGATCCTAATTTTGTTTATGCGAAGAAAAATCTGGAAAAATTAAATTAATTCACCTTCTCAATGGTCGAGCCGAAGCGAGACCTTGCGAATGGTGAAAAGAGAACAAGCAACAACAACCATTGCGGAGGTTTCGTTCCTCAACCATCCACAAGGTTTTACAAATGGTGACGAAAACTAATAATTTGGGAAGCTCAAAAAAGCATTCTTTAATGATTATTATTTAATATATCAAATAATTTCATTGACATAAAATTGAGCTTAAAAGCTTGATAACAAAAATTTGTGGAAAAGGTAAAAAATTTGAAAATAAAAGAAGAATTTCATGTGGAGGTAGAGGTGAAGACAAACTTGCAACAATCGAACAGAATCGTTGTCAACGCCTTTATAATGCCTTTCGAAAAGGATAATTGAAATTAATAATTCGAAAGGAGAAAACATGAAAAAAGAAAATACGAAAGAAAAATATTTAGTAACCAGTGCCCTTCCATATGCGAACGGACCTTTACATATCGGACACGTAGCTGGTGCATATTTACCGGCAGACATTTTTGTAAGATTCCAAAAGATTCTGGGAAATGATGTTCTCTACATCTGTGGAAGCGATGAACATGGAGCTCCCATTTCCATCAAAGCAGAAGCAGAAGGAGTTACTCCTAGAGAGATTGTAGATCGTTATCACGAAAGTATTAAAAAGAGTTTTGATGGTTTGGAAATTGATTTTGACAACTTCTCAGGTACGGCTCGCAAACCTCATGAAAAACTGGCTCAGGAATTTTTCCTGAATCTCTATGAGCGTGGTTTTGTAACTCAGAAGACAACAAAACAGTGGTTCGATACCGAAAAACAGCGTTTTCTGGCAGATCGATACGTGGAAGGTGAATGTCCTTTCTGTGGCTCTGAAGGAGCTCGCGGAGATCAATGCGATTCCTGTGGGAAATTGATCGATGCGGTGGAATTGAAGAATCCAGTAAGTAAAATTTCGGGTTCCAAACCTGTAATCAGAGAAACAACCCACTGGTATTTAAACTTACCAAAATTCGAAAAAGAATTGAAAGAATGGCTGAATACAAAATCTTACTGGAAAGATAATGTTCTCAATTTCATCAATAATTTTTTAAATGAAGGGCTGCTGGAAAGAGCCATAACCAGAGACATCGACTGGGGTGTTCCAGTTCCACTGGAAGATGCTGATAAGAAAGTGCTTTATGTTTGGTTTGATGCACCGATCGGTTATGTTTCATCAACAATAGAATGGGCTCAAAAATTCGGAAAACCTGATCTCTGGAAAGATTATTGGCTCGATAAAGAAAATACCAAACTTATCCACTTTATCGGCAAAGATAACATTATTTTCCACACTATCTTCTTCCCATCTTTCCTGATGGAGCAGGATAAACCTTATGTTCTTCCACACGATGTTCCCGCCAATGAATTTCTAAATCTGGAAGGACGTAAGATGAGTACCAGCAAGAACTGGACGGTGTGGGTAAACGATTTCCTGAAATACTTTGATGGAGAATATCTGCGCTATTATCTGGCAGCAAATGCTCCCGAAACCAAAGACAGCGATTTTTATTGGAAGGAATTTCAGCAAGCCATAAATAACGATCTTGCGAACATTCTGGGAAATCTGGCAAATCGTGTTTTTGCCTTTAGTAAAAAGTATTTTGATGGTAAGATAACAAAGCCAGAAGAATTTTCTGAGACTTCCCAAAAAGTATTGAATGAAGCTGAAAAACTTGTGAATGAGATAAAAAATTCATATCAAACTTATCAAGTGCGCAAAGCCTCAAAACTATGCGTAGATATTGCTCGGATCGGCAATAAATATTTCGATGAAACTCAACCTTGGAAGTCAATAAAAGAATCCGAAGAAAAAGCTAATGAAACGCTTTACGTTTGTGCCGAACTGCTTAGATTAGTTTCGATCACTTTTTATCCAATCATTCCAAAAAGCAGTAAAAAACTAAGAGATTTATTGGGAATAAGTTCAAAAATCAGATGGGAAAATATTGATGAAAATATTGATCAATATTTTATTGGAGAAATTGCACCACTTTTCAGAAAGATCGATGATGAAGAAATTGATAAACAATTGGAAATGTTGAAAGCTGCATCAAAAGCAGCGGAAAAACCCAAATTCAACGAACATAAACCACAGATAACCTATGAAGATTTCATGAAACTGGAATTCCGCATTGTGAAAGTGTTGGAAGCTGCTAATATCCCCAAATCCAAGAAACTACTAAAGCTGAAAGTTGACGTGGGAAATGGTGAACAGAGAAGCGTTGTAGCAGGTATTTCGCAACATTATGAACCAGAAGAAATGGTCGGTCGAAAAGTGCCGATGCTGATAAATCTGCAGCCGAGAAAGGTGATGGGTGTGGAATCTCAAGCCATGATTTTGGCAGCTCATGATGAAGAGAAATTGACAATTCTGGTTCCCGAAAAAAATGTGAAAGAAGGAAGCGAAGTTTCCTGATAAAACAAGATAAAGGTAAGTTGGAGATAAAATGAGTAATCAAGAAAATTATGAAGGTGTATTTCAGAATTCGATCGATGCTCAGGTCATTATTGATCCTGATTCTGGTAATATTATCAAAGTAAATGATGCTGTTTTGGATCTGTTCAATCTTTCCGAAGAGGAAATTATTGATAAGAATTTCGATAAAATGTTTCTGCAGGAAGTGGAAAAGCCCTCACCAAAAGCATTTATGCAGAATGCCGCTTTTCGTGACGGGGTTATCTTTCGTGAATTTCGCAATAATAAAGGCGAAGTTATTCCTGTGGAAATAATTTTCTCTCTGATTCCCTGGTCTGGAAAAACTGCAATGCTGGCTTCCATGCGAAATATTCGAGAAAGAAAGGCAGCTGAACTTGAACTGGCAGAAGCCTATCGAAAACTGGAAATTCTTTCCCGAACAGATCCCTTGACCAATTTGGCAAATCGTAGAGCTCTTCTGGATAATATGAACCATGAAAAATTCAGATTCGAAAGAAGCCATGAAACTTTTTCAATCATTATTTGTGATATTGATAATTACAAATTCATTAACGATAATTATGGGCATAATGCCGGAGATTTTGTACTGAAAGAAATCGGTAATATCATGATTAATAAGCTTCGTAAACAGGATATCGTTGGACGCTGGGGTGGCGATGAATTTCTGATGATTCTTCCTCAGACTAATGTGGATGGAGCCAGAATTCTGGCCAACATAATTCGTGAAAGAATCGATTCTCATGTGTTTAAATACAAAGATTTCAAGATAAAACTCACCATGTCTTTTGGTACATCGGAATTTAAAGAATCTTTCAGCATTCATGAATGTATTCGATCTGCAGATGAAGCTTTGTATCAAGCTAAAAAAGAGGGCAAAAATAAAGTTAAATAATCTTTTGTTAACTAATTTCAAACCAAGGTATTGATGCCCAACTTGAAAAGAGAATTAAAATTTATAGATATTTTCAGTATTGCAGCCGGTGCAATGATCAGTTCCGGCTTATTTATTTTACCAGGATTAGCTTATTTCAAATCTGGTCCAGCCATTGTTGTAGCATATGTTATCGCTGGAATATTAGTTATTCCAAGTTTGTTAAGTCAGGCAGAACTTTCCACAGCAATGCCCAAATCCGGTGGAGCATATTTCTTCATTTTTCGTAGTATGGGAGCTAATTTAGGAACACTTGCAGGCTTTTCTTCCTGGTTTTCTCTGGCTCTGAAAAGTGCCTTTGCCTTGGTGGGAATTGGAGCTTTTACCTCTTTGGTTATACCCGAAATCACCATTTTTCAGATCAAGCTTATCGCGGCAGCTTTCTGTATTTTTTTTACAATAATAAATATTTTTGGAACCAAACACGCTGGCAGAATGCAGGTTCTCATGGTAATCTTTTTATTTACGATCCTGATTTTTTATGTCATCATCGGCATTCCGAAAATAGATAATAATCATTTTGATGTTTTTATGAAAGGAAACCTGCGAACCTTGTTTATGACTGCTGGAATGATCTTTGTATCATTTGGTGGCCTTACCAAAATCGCCAGCGTTGCCGAAGAAATAAAAAACCCATCCAAAAACATTCCACTGGGCATGATAGCAGCTTTCCTGGCAGTTACAACTATGTATTTTCTGGTGGTTTTCGTCACAGTAGGTGTGTTGGGCGATGGTCTGCTGAAGAGCGCCCAATACGATTATACTCTAACTCCGATCAGTGATGGAGCTCAAATAATTATCGGAAATGCAGGAACCTTTATTTTAGCTATCGCCGCACTATTGGCTTTCTTTTCCACTGCCAATGCGGGTCTTCTGGCAGCCTCGAGAAATCCGTTGGCTATGAGCAAAGATCAGCTTCTGCCAAAATTTTTTTCTAAAATAAATAAAAAATTCAATACACCGATAAATTCAATTTTATTTACAAGTCTTTTTATGATTCTGGTTATATTTCTACCTTTGGAAACATTAGTTAAAACTGCATCAACAATGATGTTGTTATTGTTTTTGTTTGTGAATGTTTCGGTAATTATCATGCGGGAAAGCGGAATTCAAAATTACCGTCCCAAATTCAAATCTCCACTTTATCCCTGGCTGCAAATATTTGCAATTGTAGTTTATGGTTTTATTATCGTGGAAATGGGTAAAACTCCACTGCTGATAACAGCTGTTTTTATTGCCGTCAGTTCGATTTGGTTTTTCTTTTACGGCCGCATTCGAACCAACCGGGAATCGGCTTTAGTGCAAATAGTTAAAAGAATAAAAGACAAGGATTTACATACAACATCTTTAGAAAATGAATTAAAAGAAATTATTCGCGAAAGAGACAATATTCAGCAGGATAGATTTGACGAACTGATCGAAAATGCCATTGTTGTAGATATCAAAAAATCAATGAAAAAGAAAGAATTCTTTCATCTGGTTGCCGAAAAATTGTGTGATAATATTGCTCTGGGTTGCGAAAATTTTTATCAGTCTCTTTTGCAGCGCGAAGAAGAAAGCTCCACGGTTCTTTCAGAAAACCTGGCAATTCCGCATATTATCGTAGAAGGAGTTAAGAAGTTTTCCATCCTGATGGCTCGCTGCAAAGAAGGAATTCATTTCTCGGAAGAAGCGCCCAAGGTGCAGATCGTATTTGTGATCGTAGGAACCAAAGATGAGCGAAATTTTCACCTGCAGGCTTTGGCTGCCATTGCGCAAATTGTGCAAAATGTTAATTTCGAATCTAAATGGCTGAAGGCAAAAAACACAGAAGCTCTGCGAGATCTGGTGCTTTTGGGTGAAAGAAGAAGGAAATTATAAATTTGAAAAAAGTATCAGTTTTTCTGGAAACATACGGTTGTCAGATGAATGTGGCAGATAGCGAACTAGTAACTTCAATTCTAAATGAAAAAGACTTCGAAACTGCAGATTGCATCGATGAGGCTGATGTTATAATTTTCAATACCTGCTCTGTACGCCAGCACGCTGAGGATAGAGTCATCGGACGCATCAATAACGAATCAGCGCGAAAACAGCAGAAGAAAGATCTTAAGATTGGCGTTATAGGCTGTATGGCACAAAGACTGGGAAAATCGCTACAGGAACAGAACAATAAAATAGATTTTGTAGTTGGAGTAGATCAATATAAAAAACTGCCCGAAATAATTTCCAATCTATTTGAAAATCCGCATTTTGAATATGATACGATAGTTAATAATCAGGAAATTTACGAAGATCTTTATCCGATCCATACAGGAAAATACAATGCGTTTATCACGATTATGCGCGGCTGCAACAATTTTTGTTCATATTGCATCGTTCCCTACACTCGCGGCAGAGAACGCAGCAGACCAGTACAAGAAATTTTAACAGAAATTGATAAAGTGGGAAAGCAAGGATTTAAAGATGTAACACTTCTGGGTCAAAATGTGAATTCCTACAATTTTGAAGAAGTAAACTTTGCCGAATTGCTGCGTCGGGCAAATCAAATTGAGAGTATAAAAAGAATACGGTTTGTAACTTCTCATCCCAAAGATTTATCCGATGAAGTGATTGAAGTGATGGCAGAATCGGAAAAAGTGTGTGAACATCTGCATCTTGCTATGCAGAGTGGAGATGATGAAATCCTGAAAAGAATGAATCGTGGTTACACAGCAGAACATTATTTCAATATCGTGCAGAAACTGCGCAAAGCAATGCCGGAGATTGCTATCACAACTGATGTGATAGCTGGTTTTCCGGGTGAAAGTGAAGAGCAGTTCCAGAGAACTTATGATCTGATGAAAATTATCGAATTCGATTATGCTTTTACTTTTAAATATTCACCCAGAACGGGAACCAAAGCAGCTGAATTCACCGACCAGATTCCAGAAGAAATCCGTTTAAAGCGTTTACAGAAACTTATCGATCTGCAGCAGAAGATCACTCAAAAAAAATATCAAGATCAAATAGGTAAGATGAAACAGATCTATGTAGAAAAGGTCAGTAAGAAATCAGATAAAGAGCTGGCAGGAAAGAGCCGAGACTTCAAAATAACAGTTTTCCCGGGCGATAAATCATTGATAGGAAAGTTTGTCGATGTAAAGATTATCGAAGCCACAGGTTGGACTTTGCGTGGTTCAATGCAGTTTTAATAAGCCTATTATGAATAAAGATTGGTGGGAATTATGACAGATCCAAGAAATCATTTGATTAAAGAACTGGCCTACGCATCTCATAAAAGAAAAATTAAAATATTGAAACAGCTGGCGCAAAATACAGAAAACAAGTTCGATTCAAATTCGATCCAATTTGCTACACGATTGATCCTTGACTTAAAACCATCTGATGTCGATGAAAGAATCTGTGATATAGCTAATTCAATTTCTCAGCATTACAAAGATAAAGGATTGCATGACAAGTCATTAGAATATGCCAGAAAAGCTGTTGAATTAGCTTCTGAGATCAGTTATAAAAAAGGATTGATCACAGCTAATTTGAAACTTGCATCTGCAAATACGGTTTTTGGAAATTACAAAGAAGCCCTGGATGCTTCTTTCAATGCTTTACGCCTCAGCGAAGAAATAAATAACAAATCTTCGATCTCGCAATCTTTGAATAATATTGGTGTAATAAACTGCCACACAAACAAATATGAAAATTCTCTGACCTTCTTCAAAAGATCGCTGGAAATCAAAAGAGAACTTCATGATGAAGCCGGAATAATAAACGTATATCAGAATCTTTCGCTTGTATACAACAGGCTCGGTAAAATGGAAGAAGCCCTAAATTACGCAAAGAAAGTTCTTCAACATCACCAATCATTAAATAATCAGCGCGGAATTGCGCAGGCATATAATAACATGGGCATAATTTATTCAGGTTTAGGAGAAACAAATAAAGCCATAGAATATTTCAGAAATTGTCTTACAATCAAAAAGGAATTGGGAGACGACTGGCGCATTTGCAACACACTAATCAGCATAGCAGAATGTCATAAACAGAATTCTCAGATCGAAGCAGCGATTCATTCCTACCTGCAGGCGCAGGAATATGCGATAAAAGTGAATGCAACCGATCTATTATCAGCCATTTATCAGGATTTATCCGAACTACATTATCAGAAACAGGATCATCAAAAAGCTTATGAATATTTGAAAAAGCATATAATTGAAGATAAAAAAATTCGTAATACAGAAACCGAAAAACAGATTACAGAGTTAAGATCTAAATTCGAAATGGAGAAAAAAGAAAAAGAAAATGAGATATATCGACTAAAAAATATCGAGTTGGCAAAAGCAAATGCTACCAAAGATAAATTCTTTTCGATCATTTCTCATGATCTGCGTTCTCCTTTTGCTTCCTTAAAAGGTTATACAAATCTTCTGCTGAAGCGCATTGATGAGTTTTCCAAAGATGATATTATCAAATTTACTGAAGATATCAACAAAACGATTCAAAGCACCAATCAACTTTTGGAGAACCTATTAACCTGGTCTCGTTTCAATACAGATGAAATGCCCTTTAAGCCCGAAAGTTTGGAATTACATAAAATAGTTCAAGATATCTCAAAATCGCTCTCTTTGAATTTTAAATTAAAAGATCTTCATTTTGAAAATTGGATCACAAAAGAATTATCTGTTTTTGCCGATCAAGAGATGTTAAAAACCATACTTCGCAATCTAATTTCAAATGCTGTGAAGTTTACTCCCGAAAAAGGAAAGATAGTTATAAATGCCTCCAAAGTTGGCGATTATGTCGAAATCACTGTAAAAGATAACGGAGTTGGTATCGATAAAGATAAAATCAAAAGACTTTTCAGTTTGAACAACAAACAAACAACCCGCGGCACAAATTATGAAAAGGGAACAGGTCTGGGACTGATCTTGTGTAAAGAATTTGTGGAAAAAAATGGCGGAACAATAAATGCAGAAAGCGTTGTAGGAAAAGGAAGCATCTTCACGATGACAATTCCCGCCAAGAGATAATCGATGAATAATTTTTTAGATCATTTAAATTCCTGGATTCAGCGCGAAACTGTTCTGATAACCGATCCCAATCCGCTAATTGTTCTTGCAGCTTTACTTCTAACCGGTTTTGTTTTTTCACGGCTGGCAAGAAAATTTCATATTCCCAGTGTTACTGCACAAATCTTTGGCGGCATCATAATCGGGCATTATGCACTGAATATTTTTGATGTAAATGCTTTTAACAGTTTCAAATCGATCACCGATTTCGCTCTGGGTTTTATCGGTTACACAATTGGAAGTCACCTCAATTTCAATCATTTGCATAATGCCGGAAAGCGCATTTTCCTGATCACGATCTCTGATGTTATCATTACTCCGATCATCGTTTTTCTAACGCTTTTTTATCTGGGAAATCTGCCATTCAGCATCAGTCTTTTAGTCGCCGTGATCGCCATTACAACTGCTCCGGGTTCCACTTTGCACATTGTCAAAGAAAAGCGTTCCAAAGGAATTTTCACCAAAACTCTGCTGGCTGTGATCGTTATCAACAATGTTCTCACAATCTTCATATTTTATCTGGCATATTATTTTTTATTCTACAAATTTGGAACTGGTGATGTAAAACTTCTGGCGACGTTTGGGAAAGCACTTCTCTTGCTGCTGGAATCTGTGATCATAGGTGGTTCGGTTGGTTTTGGGCTCATCTACATCACCGAAAAAAGAAAGACACGTTCATCCTTTCTGGCGCTGGTTATTCTGGCAATCGTGATCACAGCGGGAACATCGGAATTTCTGCATTTATCGGGAATTCTTTCCAGCCTGGTTCTGGGTGTGATAATTTCCAATTATTCACGTTATAGAAAAACTTTATTTACCGCTTTCAAAGATATTGAAACTGAAGTATTCTCACTTTTTTTCGTGCTGGCAGGAACGCATCTCGATCTGCTGGCTGCCAAAGCAGCCGGATTTGCCGGATTTTTGTTCATTATCAGCAGATTGGCAGGGAAGACGATCGGACCCAAAATAGGTTCTTATCTGGCAGGTTCCACTCAAACTATCAAAAAAAATATCGGTTATGCACTTTATCCGATCGCCGGAGTTGCCATCGGTCTTATTCTGCTAATCGAAAATAATTCCTTTCTCTCTGAACATTCCTCGCAGATTACAGCGATAATTCTTACAGCTGTTGTGGTAAATGAACTTCTGGGACCGATCTTTACCGGAAAAGCAATCAAGAATGCTGGTGAAGAAGATAAGAATAGATTACGTTTGATGGATTTTTTGCAGGAAGAATTTATCAAGATCGATTTGAATTCCACGGATAAATGGGATGCTCTGAATGAATTAGCAGAGTTCATGTATAAAACTCATAAAATTGATGAAGTTTCTTATGCAAATTTGAAAAAATCGATAATTAACAGGGAAGAGGAAATTTCAACTGGTATTGGAGATAATCTGGCAATTCCTCATGCCATAATTGATGGTGGTCCGAAAATTCGAGGAGTTATCGGTGTAACGCAAAAAGGTATCGAATGGGATGCGATCGATGAAAAAACGGTAAATATTATCTTTCTGATCGCCACGCCGAAAGGTCATCACGAGCTGCACCTGCACGTTCTGGCAAATATTGCCAAAATATTTGGTCATCACCCACACATAAAACAACAGATCATCAAAGCCAAAACTCCCGAAGAAGTTTTTGAAATTTTACAAGCTGAAGAGGTGGAAGAACTGAATCCTTACTTTGAGGATTGATAATTTCTCGTCGTATTGATTCTGCTGGATGATTTTAAATCACAGATCACAGAATCTCAAACTTACAAATAAATACCAAAAATCAAATTCGAAAAGCGAGACTTCTGCAATGTTGAAATCGAATTCTGAAAAGTCTGGTGATTACAGAGAAATAACACGACAACAATGACAACCACGAAAACAATCACAACCACGACAACTAAAATTCACTTCGTCGCGCTGCTTGGCGAATTTCGTGGCTGCTATTATCATCTCGTTATCAGCATTTCTTCTTTTTTGCTTTTTATCACAATTGAAATTTCGTTTGGAACGCAGATAATTGGTAGAGATTCACTCCAGCCCTGCTGCACACAATATTGATGAGCACAGGTATTTTGCTTCATCCTGATTTTTCCGTTGGCACTTTCAATTCGTATTCCTTCTTCCAGATCGATGATTTGATCTTCATTCAAAGAAAAAGTACCAAGAAGTTTGTTATGATAATGGATTTCTACTTTTCTTGATGTCAGCTCTGATCTCATGTTTGCAAACAAAATTCCGGAAATTAATAGTAGGATGAATATCAGCACAAAATCGGCTTTGGTAAACAATTTTATGATGTTTTTCATTTTAACTAAACTGTTCCTTTTGCCAAATTTTTCCCCTGCAAAGGGGAAAAGTTCTGTAATTCTTGCATCTTTGCATTCTCAGAACAAAGAGGTTATTTTCCAAATCCTCATTCCTCCACTGTCGAACAGCTCCCTTGAAAGGAAGCGAATAAGGAAAATTGTTTTTTTACTTTATTTACAACTTTTTCAGTCAAATTCTCCATAAATCTCTTTTCCGCAAGTTGGGCATTTTCCTTTAATAATCTCACATTTTGTTGCGTATGATCGGTCGATCAGCTTTACTCCACATTTGGGACAGTAGGTTGTTCTATCGGTCATGATGTTTCCCAGATAAACGAAGGAAAGTTTCTTTTCAGCTATCTTTTTTGCTCTTTCCAATATTTCGATAGAAGTTGCTGAATTCGTCATCTTGTAAGTGGGATAATAACGAGAAAAATGCACCGGAATTTCAGGATTCACGGAAGCCATGAAATCGGTAAGTTTTTGAATGTTTTCTTCCGAATCGTTTTCATCTGTAATTAACAGGTTAGTAACTTCCACATGGCAATGGTCAGCAGCAGTACGAATTGTTTCCAATACCGGTTCCAATCTGCCACCACAAATTTCTTTGTAAAATTCATCATCCATCGATTTCAAGTCGATATTCAGGGCATCGATGTGGGGAAGAAGCTCAAGTAATGGTTTCTGATTTATAAAGCCATTTGATACTAAAACAACTTTTATATTATTTTCCTGCAATACTTTAGCTGCATCCAAAACAAATTCAAACCAAGTGAAAGGTTCTGTGTAGGTAAAAGCAACAAAATTGCAATTGTGTTTCCGGCAGATCTGAACAATTTCCTCCGGAGCAATCTTGCGAGTAGGCACGGTTTGCTGGCTAGATTGGTAATTCTGACAGAATTGGCAGGATAGATTACAGGAATTTGGTCCCAATGATAAAATTGGAGAAACGGGATAAAAATGATAAAGTGGTTTTTTTTCCATGGGATCGATACTTATAGACATTGTATTACCGAAATTTGTAGCATACAATTTTCCATCTACATTTTGTCGTGATCGGCATTTTCCTTTTTCATCGGGTTTGATAACACAGAAATGCGGACACAAAATGCATTGAACCATTTGATTTTCTAATTTTTTGTAATATTCTGCTTCTTTCATAATCACCGCCTAAACCGTTGAAACGGTTTTTAAATATTTATCATTTCATCTTCTTTCACCCACGACTGAAGTCATGGGCTTTGGATAAATTATACATCAATTAAATAACTATCTCAGCCCACGATTTCAATCGTGGGTTTTGTAAAAACACGAAATAACATTTAACCATTTTAATGGTTTTCCTCAATTACAAGATTATGTTTTTTCAAAAGTAAATTCCATTCTTCTGAAAAAGACATCTTTTTATGATGTAATTCTTGATTCTTGATGTATTGCGAAACTTTTTCTACTAATGATTCACTAACAGAAAAGGACGCAAAACCAACTTGCCAGGCAAACTTGACTTTAAACAATTCTTTTTGATTTATCCAATGAGAAGAACTGCCTTTAATATTTTTTATAATTTCTGAGATGTTTTTATTAGGATTTAAAAGAAACAGCGAATGAACATGTTCTTCAAAACCATTTATTACTATATTTTCACATTGTTGTTCTTTAAGTAATTCATCCAGTTTGGAAAATATCGTTTGTTTCTGATTGGTTAAAAAAGGGAATCTATTTTTTGTGCTCCAAACTGCATGAATCCAAATTCTATTCAATGAATGTGACATCATCTCTCCACAATAAACCGTTGAAACGGTTTTTAAATATTTATCATTTCATCTTCTTTCACCCATGATTGAAATCATGGGCTTTGGATAAATTATACATCAATTAAATAACTATCTCAGCCCACGATTTCAATCGTGGATTTTGTAAAAACACGAAATAACATTTAACCATTTTAATGGTTTTTTAATCCAAATATTTTTCAAGTTTATTCAGGTTTATTTGCAAACTGTCAGAATTCAATGATAGAGCTTTCTGAGCTGATCTTCCCATTTTTTTGGCAGATTCGTAATTTTTGAAAATATCTATTATATCATCAGCTAATTTCTTTTTATTGGAAACAATAATTCCATTATTTTCGCGAAGCCTATCAACAGAATCTCGGCAGGAATGATGATAATTTCCGATGATAGTTGGAATTCCATAGAAAGCCGGTTCTAAGGGATTGTGACCACCAAAATTGAAAAAACTACCACCCACAATTGCCAGATCGGAAAGGGCGTAAAAAGTATTTAAAATTCCCATTTCATCAATAATTAAAATATCTGAATTCTTTTTTAGATCAGAATACAGCGAATAATCTTGTTGAGCTAAAATAGTTTTAACTTCCGGCAATCGATGCAGATGACGAGGTACGACTATTATCTTCAAATTTGGAATTTTGGATTTTAGATCGTGTAATATTTTTAACAGCAGTTTTTCTTCACCTGGTCTGCTGCTGCCCCAAACTAAGATCTTATCAGATTCTTTGTAACCAATTTCTTGGCGCAATTTTTTTCGACTGAATTGTGGCAGATCAACGCAGAATTTAAGATTGTGAGAATTTTTAACATTATTAAACTTAAGATTTTCAAACCTTTGAGCATCTTTTCCAGATTGTGCATTTACTGCTACAATCGCCTTCCAGACCGATTTCCAGATAAAACGAGTGCGACGGTAGTTGGGATAAGATTGATCTGAAAGACGTGCATTTACCATAACAACTGGAACTTTTTTCTTTTTTGCCAGGAAAAGCATATTCGGCCAGAATTCAGTTTCCACCAGGATAATCAGTTCGGGATTCAGCTTTTTGAAAAGCCTTTTCATCGGAATACAGAAATCCAAGGGCAGAAATATTGTTTTTAACTTTGGGCTTATCTTTCGGGCAGCATCCTGTCCTGTAGCAGTCATTGTAGAAAGTACGAAATCAGTGTGCGCATATTTTTGCAAAAGTTCTGTTATCAGCGTTTTTACAGCGTTCACTTCTCCCATCGATGCGGCGTGGATCCAAACGCATTTATCGAAACCATTCTTGATCTTGCCAAAACGTTCTCTGCGTTCTCTGCCTTTAAATCGTAAAGATATAAAGGGCCAGAACAGCAAATACAAAAGCGAAGTTAGAAATCGATATAAAAACATTTTTTCTCCGAGTAACTATTTTCCAAAAATATTTTTTAAATAATTATCTTTCCCATTCGGTTCAGTTTATTTTTCCAGTAATTGGAAATAGATATCATCATCAACGTTACTAACTAATATTTTCACTCGATCTGTCAATTTATAAATTTTGCCATTATGACGCCCAACAAACCTTTTATATTGATCAAGATATTCGTAATGATCGTCTTTGATAGAACTTATGTCAACGACTCCTGTTATCGGGTAACGATCGATTTCTATTATTAATCCAGTTGGTTTCATACCTACGATGACACCATCAAATTCTTCACCCAGATGTTTTTTCATGAAGAGTGCTTTGTTTTTCATTTCCACTTCTCGTTCAGAATTGTCTGCAATTTGTTCTCTTTCTGTAGCTTTTCCAGTCAAGTCGTAAAGCTGATCTGCAGAAAAACCGTGCTGGCGTTTGTTGATACGAGCTTTGATCTGATGATGAACTACAAGATCGCACAAACGCCGGATCGGAGATGTGAAATGCGTATAAACAGGCATTGCTAAACCAAAATGTCCCAGATTTTCCACACTGTATTTTGCTCTTTTCAGGCTGCGCAGTATCATTCTGTCAAAAACTCGATGGTAGAGTTTACTCGGCATGCTGTCCAAAAGCTGCTGTAAAGCTATATTGAAACTCTGCTTCAGGTTCAATTTCATATCATACTTTTTCACGACATTGCTAATCGAGATCAACCTGTCTTCATCGGGTTGTTCATGAATTCTAAACATGGTTGGACGGTTGGAAAGCTCTCTGGCAACATACTCGTTTGCGATCAACATAAAGTTTTCTATCAATTTATGCGATTCTGTTTCTCTACTTCGCTGTAGATCTTTTATATGTCCTTCATCATCAAATATAAATTCAGTTTCCGGAAGATCGAAATGCAGATATCCTTGTTTCTTTCTTTTCTCTTGCAGGTGGGAAGATAATTTTCTCATCTGCTGCAGCATTTCTGCCAGTTTAGGATCGATATTATTTTTCCTACCACCAAAAAGGTCATCGATTTCTTCATAATTGAAACGAGCATCCGACTTTATTACACTTTCAAAAACAGCTTGCGATGTGATTTGGTAATTCAGGTCGAACTTCGTGAGGACAGTAACTGTCAATTTTTCTTCATAAGGTCGTAAACTGCACATCTTATTGGATATCTTCTCTGGAAGCATTGGAATTACCTTTTTGGGAAAATAATAGCTGTTACCGCGTTTTTGAGCTTCGCGGAATAATTGTGTATTTGGTTTTACATAATGTGCTACATCGGCTATATGAACATAAAGGTCAAAACCATCTTCATGTTTTTCCAACGAAATTGCATCATCAAAATCTTTGGCAGAAGCAGGATCGATAGTAATTGTAGTAAGATCTCTCAAATTATTTCGCATATTGATAACATCTTCTGAAATATCTTCCTCAAGATCTTTCAGTTCTTCCAAAACTGCATCAGGAAAGCTTAATGGTAAGTCAAATTGCTTAATTACACCCAGAATTTCCACATCAGGATCGCCAGCTTTGCCCAGGATTTCTGAAACAGTTCCAGCCGGTAATTTTTGCATTTCTCGATTTCCCCAATTTGTAACTGCAAGTACAACTTTATTCTCCTGGTTTGCACCTTTCAGGTCATTGACCAAAAAATTTGTATGAATCTTGGAATTATCGGGTATCAAATAGTTTTTTCCATGATATTCTTGAAGATTACCTACAACAGAAGTTCTAGCTCTTTCAATTATTTTTGTAATGATTCCATGAACCTTACCGTTTCTTTGATAGCGCAATTCTACATGAACTTTGTCATCATGATAAGCAGTTAAAGTATCTTCGGCAGAAACGAAAACGTCAATTTCTTCGGAAACAACAAAAGCATAAGATCTGTTTCGAGCCAGAGATGTAGCATCAAAAGTTCCGACCATTGTTTTAGCATCTGATTTTTCAGCTCTTTTTCTACTCAATGTCTGCTTTTTTCGCTTTTTCAAAACTGAATATCTTCTGTTTTTCAAGTCGATCTGGTCTTCTTTTACCATTGAAAAAAGCGTATCAATCAGGTTTTTATGCTTGTGTTTGCCAACTCTGATCAGCTTTGATATTTCATTTAATTTAAAAGATTTACCAGGATTATCTTCAAGTAGTTTCTTAACTTGGTGGCTTAATTTTTTATCAAACATAATCAAGCTCTGTTTCCAATTTTTTCTTCAAGGATCTCAAAGAGTTTTTCTTTTTCGGAACGGGTTTTGGAGAAACGCAGATTAAGTCCGCGAAATGCGTCAAGCCTGCGGGGCATTTTGAAGGTGGAAAGCATAACTCCCCGTTTATCAGAATAATACGATCCAAAATCGGAATAAGATCGTTCCATCTTAATAAACCAGTAAAAAACTCGGATTTTTTTATTATATAATTCGTAAGTGGTTGGGATGAAATAAGGTATGAGGCTTCCCAGAAAAATGATCATTCCCAGATAATAGAAAAGGGGCATTTCCCATTCTATCACCGCAATTCGCCACAAACTTGCTGCCAAAATAATGATGAAAAAAACCAAAATTATCGAGTTTCTCGAGTTATCGCGAAATGGGTGAGAGGTCCAGGTTAAAAGAAGTTCATTATTCGACATTTTGTACGATCTCCCGGCATTTTTCTATCTCTTCTTTTATCAGGATAATATCATCAAAAACCTTTGTATAATTGAATTTAGATCCGATCGTGTTGATCTCGCGATGCATTTCCTGCAGTATGAAATTGATACTTTTGCCTGCTTCTTTGTTGTTCTGTTCGACCTTTGATCTCAACTTTTCAAGATGATCCTTCAAGCGAACAATTTCTTCTGTTACATCTGCTTTTTCCACATAGACAGCGGCTTCCAGCATTACTCGTTTTAAAGAGTCCTCATCAAGTTTTTCTTTCAACATATTTTCGATATTTAACTTTATTTTGTTATGTATCTCATTCTTATATTCAGGAAAGGTTGCATCGAGTTTTTTTACTGCAGAAAGCATATTTTCGGCAGATTCCAGTAAATATTTTCGCATGGAATCACCTTCTGAAAGTGCCATCTTTTGATGATTATCCAAAGCTTCTTCAAATGTTTTTGTAATCTTTTTTAATAATTCCGTATTCTCCGGATCTTCTTCCTGAAGTACTATTACATCAGGCTCTGCCAGAACTTTCGATAAAGATCCATCATTGGCAACACCTAAAACATCGGAAGCTTTATTATAGAGCTCCCAGTACGTTTTCAGGTTTTTCTCGTTCAATTCGAGCTGTGTTCCCTTTTTGTTGGTTAAATTTATATTAACCAGGATCTTACCGCGATTTAACTTTTTTCCAAGAATTGCATCGAATCTGCTTTCCAAAAAAGATAATTCCCGCGGAAATCTATATTTTATATCCAAAAATCTACCATTTACAGATTTAATTTCGATTTCGATCTCATGCTCATCATCTGCAAATCGCGACCTGCCGTATCCGGTCATGCTTTTCATAAAAAAATCTCCTGATTCATTTTAGGTTAATTTTGATAATTAGAGTTAGATGTCAAACTTTCTTTCAAATAAGGCATTATGGATTTTCTATAAAAAAATACATTTTGATGAGAAATTGGGTCTTGAATTAAGCATAACGGGACAAATATGACACAATATATAAAATTTAGTAGAAAAAAGCGAGAAATTGTATTTGCATGTATTGCAAAGAATTACGACCTTAATTGGCAAATAATGAAGGTTCGGTACAATTATTGCATATAATTAATTAGATGAAGTATAGAAGGTATGTATAGATGATATTTAAAAAAAGAAATTTAAGTTTTAGAAGTTATTTATTGAGGATTATGATCATTCTTTCAATAACTTCTTTGCTTGCAATGGGTTGTTTCTGGATCATTTCAGAGTATAATTCCTTTAAAGATAGAGAAGTTACATTAAAGCAGAATTTCATCAATGCTCAAAAGGAAAGAATAACATTTGAAGTTTCAAATGCTCTCGATTTCATTACTTACAACCAAACATTAACAGAAGAAAGATTGAAAAACAACATCAAAGCCAGAGTAAATGAAGCTCATGCAATTGCTACAAATCTTTATGAGAAAAATAAAGGTAAAAGTCAGAAAGAATTAGAATCACTAATTAAAGAAGCATTAAGGCCAATTCGCTATAATAATGGAAGAGGTTATTATTTCGCAGTTTCGATGGATGGAATTGAAAAACTATATCCAGTTGCTCCTCAATTTGAAGACCAGAATCTTCTGGATTTGCAGGATGAAAAAGGAAATTACGTTATAAAACAAGAAATTGCGACCATTAAAGAACATGGTGAAGGTTTTGTACGTGATTATTGGAGAAAACCAAATGCCAGCGACGAAATGATCTATCCCAAAATTACTTATGTGAAATATTTCGAACCTTTGGATTGGTATTTGGGAAGCGGGGAATACCTGGATGACGTAGAAAAAGATATTCAAAAAGAGAGTTTAGAAAGGCTCAGTCAGATCAGGTTTGGCAAAAATGGTACAATTATAGTTACAAGATATGATGGACAACCTCTGATAGCACATGGAAGACTAGTAGAAACTACGATAAACATGTGGAACCAAACAGATGATTTTGGTACAAAGATCATACAAAAAGAGCTGGAAATTATAAAAGAATCAGGAAAAGGTTTCGTCGAATCTTATTGGACCAGACCTTCTTCTGAACTTACTGAGAAGAAAATAACTTATATTGTTGGATTTGAAGAGTGGAAATGGATTATTGGTGCTGGTTTTTATGTAAGCGATATTCAATATGAAATCAATCAATTACGAACGGATCTGGAAAAGAAAGTAAAAGAAAACATTCAAAAAATATTCTTCATTTTACTTCTTATTACTGCTTCAATTTTTCTTATTGGCAGCTTCATTTTCCGTCGCATCAATAAAAACTTCAAAGTATTCCAGAAATTCTTTCATAAAGCGGTTCATACTTCCACCAAAATAGATAAAACAAAACTTGATTTTGAAGAATTTAAAATGATGGCAGATGCAGCAAATAATATGACCTGCAAAAAAAACGAAGCCTTGCAATTACTGCAGGAAAGCAAGGAAAAATACCGACAATTGGTTAGTAATCTTGGCGAAGGTGTATTAGTTTTCGATAATGATAGAAATTTTCTTTTTGCCAATAAAGCTGCAGAATTTATTTTTGGTTTAAGTGAAAAGGAATTGATAAGAAAGAATTTAGCTGATTTCATAATTGAAACTGATGAAACACTGGAAGATAATGAACTTGAAATT
The DNA here is from genome assembly GCA_021734245.1 of Candidatus Cloacimonadota bacterium. Taxonomy (NCBI): domain Bacteria; kingdom Pseudomonadati; phylum Candidatus Cloacimonadota; species Candidatus Cloacimonadota bacterium. Next base: position 27,803 of record JAIPJH010000031.1, read on the forward strand.
AAAAATGCCAGGGGGAAGACCAGGTTGTTGCGTGTAACTAAAACTGATAGGTTTAACGCTAAAAATGAAATAGTGGGTACTTTTGAGATATTCCATGATGTTACTGAAAGTAAGAAATTGGAATTGGAAAGAAATGAAAACAGAGAGCGATTGAAGCTTATAAATAAAATACTTAGGCACGATTTGGCCAATGATCTAAGTGTAATTCGAAGTGCGGTTAGATTGTACGAGGAAAATAGTAAGCAAGATTATCTGAAGGAAATTGAAAAAAGAGTGAAGAAAGCTATAAGTACAATCGATATGGTTCGTAAACAGGAATCTTTCCTGAATCGTAGAACTGAACTATTTGAATTGGATTTAAATTCTATAATTGATAGTATTAAAGATAGATATTCACAGATAAACATAGATGTTAAAGGGCGTGGAGCTGTTTTCGCAGATGAGGTTTTACATTCAGTATTTGAAAATATCGTTAGTAATTCTATTACTCATGGAAAAGCTACAGAAATTGTTGTGGACATTACTGAACAAGCAGAATTCTTTCAGATAAAATTTATAATAATGGTATTGGCATTTCGGATGAAGTGAAACCAAAGATCTTTGAGGAAGGCTTTATTCATGGTGAAACAGGTCATACTGGAATTGGTCTGTATATAGTTAAAAAAACAATTGACCGTTACGAAGGTTCTATTTCTGTTTACGATAATGAACCAAAAGGTGTAGTTTTTGAGATAAATTTATTGAAGTATATTGGAAAGTAATCGGGGGAGACATGGATAGGAAAATAAAGATAATGCTTGTAGAAGATGAAGCAATAATTGCCAAATACTTGAGAATGGAGTTGGAACTGGAAGGTTTCGAGGTAATAGATTTCATTCCTACTGGTGAAAAGGCTGTTAAATTGGTAGAAACCGAAAAGCCTGATGTGGTGCTGATGGACATAAAATTAGCCGGTAAAATGGATGGCATACAGGCTGCAAAGTATATTATTGATAATCATAAATTGCCGATTATTTTCATGACGAGTTATTCCAAACTGGAAATAACAAAACGCGCCAAACAACTAAATCCGGCTGCGTATTTCAATAAACCGATTACAGCCGAAGATTTGAAACCAGTAATTTTAGAAATAATTGAACAAAAGCATAATCGCTTAAGTCAAAAATAATTATACTTTTCTTCTCAAGTAAGATACAATCTACAAATCGTTTGAAATATGAGACAAAGCTAATCTGAATTCAGTGCCGTGTAAAGATATTGTTGTCCAAATCAATTTTTTTAATTTAGTTTCATTCATTTTAGTATCCAGAAAAAAATATTTACCTTCACCACTTGGTTCCACAGCCATATTTTTAGCTACTTCTTTCAACGATTTATAAGGAGCATAAATTTCATCTTCAAAGATATTAAGCCCAATCTCTTCATCGTTTACGTCGTAAACTATCGTACCATCTTTCTGCATTATCCAGATTTCTACCGGAAAATTAGAAATCTTCTGGCTGATCACTTTCTCAAAAAAATCTGGCTGAGTTAGTACACTGACAGAACCAATAAATTTCTTCTCATCGTCGAAAACAGGATATTCCAGATCAAAACCTGTAAACCCTTCAACTGTTTCAATAGCTTCACTTACCACTGGTTTCTGTGTTTTATGAAGCTTGATAATCTGTGGCTGGTTCATAATATTACTTCCAATAATATTGGAATATTCGCTGGGATAAACACTTCGAATTATACCAGATTTATCTACTGTAACTACATCATAAGCAAACTCTGTTTTCTTAAATAACGATTCCAATTCTTTAGTAACTTCATCGCCGATTATACCTGATTTAGATAAATTTTTTGCTGATTGCTTAACTGCACTATCCATAATTGAAAAAGTATTGTCAATTTCCTGCTTAGCACTTTGTAAAAGCAGTTTATATTGGAATTCAGCCGTTACAAATTCACCATTTACTATTTGTTTGTACATATAAGGATAATGAGCATCACCATTTTCATCAAAATGAACTTCTCCTAAAGCTCCTGTAATTACTTTATTTGCAAACCAGTTAAATAACTTTTCTGCAGATTTATCTGTATCTTCCGATGCTGCAACTAAACATTTAATTGATTCGTAAGCTTCTACACCAAATATTGTTGGTTCCATGCCATATCTTGCTTTGTATTTTTTTAACATTGGATTCGCTTGATCATAAGTAGGATAAGTATAAACAAGTCCATTCGTAAATTCAGCTTCTTTCAATAATTCCGGTCGTTCAATAGGTCGCGTTCCAACAAATTGAGCTTCTATGCCCATTTCTCGAGCTTCTTTGGCAATTATGGCAGCTTTAGAGGCACTTAACAAAACTAAAGCATCCGGTGTTGTTTCAGCTATAATTTCAAGGTCTTGTATAAAATCTTTTTTCATAGGATCGTAAGAAATTTCTTTCCCAACTTTATTACCTAAATTATCTTTAATGTTTTTCTGCCAACCAATGCCATAACTATTATTCATATAATAAATTGCGATATTATTGAAGTTAGTTAGGTAATTTGCAAGCTGCTTTTCTTCCTGAGAACCATCAATTGTAAATCTTATTGTGTGGTGGGGAATAGAACGCTGAAAATTGGCACTAGCGATAACGATGTGGAAAATACCTTCTTTTGCAGCTAAAGGATGTAGTGCCGATGCAACCCAGCTGGCACAGGAAATAACGGCAAACGGTGGTTTTTCCATTTTTAAAAGTTCATTAAAAGCTTCAACTGCACCAATCGCATCACTTTTACTGTCTTTATACACAATCTGGTATTTATTATTTTCTTCCAAAAAGAGATTTATTGCATTCTGCTGTTCAACAGCAATTCCTTTAAAGGCGGACGAAAATGGTAATATAACAGCTATAAGTTTTTCATTTATATCATAATTTACAGCAAAAGAATTATTTAATAATAAACAAAGAAATATCATTATTAAAATAAATTTAATTTTTTTCATTTTTTCACTTCCTTTTTTTTTATATTAAGAAAAAAATTATAAATGAATGTCAACAATAAAAAAAATGAAATGAGCAATAGGAAAGAAAATATACTGAATGATAAATTTTGTATAAAACAGTGGAAAGATGATTTCATAAAAAATTATAACCACATTGCAATAGGCAAAGGATAAAACAATGCAAACAAACAACCCATGATAATGTACATTATGTAAACTTGCATAAGGCTGGTTAACCTCTTTTGCTGTAGATGGTTAGCAATCGTGTTGATTGAGTATATAATTCATACGATTGAAAAATGATAGATTCTCAATTTTTGTCTTAGGCGGTGCTTCGGAGGAAAAATGGGAAAAAGTACCAGGACAAGAATACTGACTGATCAGGAGTTAAAATTATTTTTCGAAAGCTTCGATCTTAAGAAAAAAAGTGATTGGTATTACTATCATGTATTCAGATTACAATATCTGACTGCTCTTAGAATTTCGGATTTGATGAA
>JAIPJH010000032.1 GCA_021734245.1 Candidatus Cloacimonadota bacterium
ATCGCAGCCGGTCAACTCATTTCTCAATAAATATTTTTTGGGCACTTTTTCGCCATTTTTAGAAGAATTTGTTCTATTTTTCAAGCACTTAGCTCATTATTTTTGTGGTTTTGGATGTTTTTTGCCGAAACTTGGGTTAAGACAAGTTTACTTCTTCTCATATGCTAAAGATTATGTGATAAAATAAATTTTTTAATAATCGGAATTGAAACATTCCGATGAACTTCATTCAATTGGAAGTTCCGTTCTTATGATATTTCAAATTTACTACTCAAAATAAACAGTTGCTTTTAAAAATGGAATAAATAACAAATTACCCATATCCTCGAAAAGAGGACGAATACCAGCAAAATCCCAGGTTATAGTTTTTCCTCGAAATCTGAAACCCAATGTCATTATTCCGCTGAAATCACTATCGATCAGGGAATTTGTATTTTCAAATTCTATAATGAAATCAGATCTTTCTGATCCTAACCTGGCTCCCAACATATAAAGAAATTCAAAATCATCAGCACCTCTTGCAGTTAGAGCAGATAATCCTACATGAATACTTCTCTTTTTTTGTCCTAAACTTAATACATTCCCAATACTTAATCCAACCGATTCAGGATTGAAAGCACACCAGAATGCAGATTGTATCTTTTCTTTGCGTAAATAATTCTGCTTTACTCCTACTGAAAATGTATTAAGAAAATCTGTGGTAATAGGAAATAATGTGAATAATGCAAGATGTGTTCTGTCTGTTGGTGCAATGGCATAATTAAGAAAAAATAACTCATAATCAGAGAAATACTTACTACCTTTGGGCATTGTATATGCCGTGGGCATCAGGAAAAGATCATGATCTCCAGCTTCATATTCGTAAGCAAATAATCCGGATGCTATTGTTAGAATCACTAAAATTAACAATGTCTGCTTCATCATACTTCCCTCTTTCTATTTTTGAGTCGGGCGAATAATGCTTTTTGATATTGGATTGTCAAATAAAAATGAAGTTAACGTGTTCAGCATTTCAGAACTTCAGCACAGGACGTGCGAAATCTTCGGAATGTTACCGATTTATCGGTATCTTCCGAATGTTTAATTTTTCTAACTTACCTCAAGATTCTGTGAAGTTAAGATAAGTTGGTTGTTCATTATTCTCTTTTTTATTTCATTCCCACTGAAGTCATGGGCTATATTTAATGTCATTTTAATTAGCCAACACTCTTTATACATTTTATCTTTTATCCGCTTTCTAACTTGCCTCAAGATTTTACGCACTTAAGACAAGTTTGAGATTGAATCTTGTCACATCCCGTCAATCCTGTTATCCTGTCTTAAAAGAAAAAATATCAGAGTTTATTCCCGTTAATAAGAGGTTTATTATTTTCTTAAACGAAACATTCCGATGACCTTCGGACAATCGGAAGTTTCTCACATTTTCTCAACTTCTCAAAAAAATCTCACAAAATGTAAAAAAAGTTTGACAAGTTCTCAGAAAATCTCACTTTTGACTCAGATATGCTCAATTGAACTCAGCAGAGCTCAAATTGAGGAGGGAGGAAATATGTCAGGTGAATTTCTGGGAACCTTCACGATAAGCGTTAACAAAGGTAAATGGGTTACCATTCCTTCTGCTTTCAAAAAGAAATTCAGTCCGCAATCCAAACAGATCGTCATCGTCACGGTCGGTTCGGAATCCAACCTGGCAATCTATCCCCTGGACAACTGGCAGGAAAAAATTCGCAGCCTGGAAAGCGGAGAAACCAAAGACAAAAAGATGCTGCTTGCTCTGCGTCATTTTGCTGCTCCCGAGCAGAAAATGGAAAGCAATGGCCGCATCAAGATCTCCGATCAGCTTTTAAAAGAATTTCCTGTGGACGATAAAGTTATAATAAAAGGTGAAGGAAAGTTCATATCGATCTGGCAGCCCGAAGCTTATGAAGAATACAGTAAGAAGCTTCTGGAAGAACACAAAAACCTGTTCAACTCTCTGGATTATCAGTAATGAGCAGCTATCACGTTCCTGTTCTTTTAGATGAAGCCATCGATGCACTGCAGATAAAACCCGGTGGAATTTACATCGATGCTACATTGGGCGGCGGTGGTCATACCCAGAAGATTTTACAGACAAATGATCAGATTCACCTGTTCTCTTTCGATCAGGATGAAGAAAGTTTGAAGCAGACCAAACCATTGGTACAAAAATATAGCAACCTTACCATCATCAAAGAAAATTTTGCTAATTTGCGAACTTGTCTGGCTTTGGAACGCATCAAGAAGATCGATGGAATTTTATTCGATCTGGGAGTTTCTTCACACCAGATAAATGCAGCAGAACGCGGTTTCAGTTTTTCTTTGGAAGGCAAACTCGATATGCGCATGAATGCAGAATCCGATCTCACAGCATTTGAGATCATCAACAAATTCGAGCCAAAGAAATTGAAGAATATCTTCCTGGAATACGGAGAAGAAAAGGAAGCTTTCAAGATCGCTCGAGAAATCGCCAAAGCAAGAGAGATCAGACAAATCGAAACAACGCTGGAACTTGCTCAGATCATCGACAGGGCTACAAGCAGCAAAAAGAAGATAAAAGCAAAAGCTCGGATTTTCCAAGCTCTAAGAATTTATATTAATGGCGAGATAGAAGTTCTGAAAACAGCACTTTCTGATGCAGTAAAAATATTAAATCCCGGCAGCAGAATCGTGGTGATTTCCTACCACAGCTTAGAAGACCGGATCGTGAAAAAATTCTTTCAAAATGAAGAACTGGATTGCGTGTGCCCCAACGGTTTTTTAAAATGTGTGTGCGATAAAGAGTCCACTTTGAAGATAATAACCAGAAAACCTCTTCTTCCTAGCGAAGATGAGATAAGCCGAAACCCCAGAGCACGAAGTGCCAAAATGCGCATTGCAGAGCGCAAGGAGGAAGTATGAAAATTAGATTGTTAATTCTTGTCGTATTGATTTTAACCTCGGTGTTTGTTCACTATCAAAATCAACACAAGATCATGAGCTATTCGCGTGAAATAAACGAAATTAATGAAACCCTGAAATCTGCTAAAGACATCAACCTGGATCTGGTAACTTACAACAGCACTTTGGGCTCTCGTGAACGAATTCAAAAGCTGGCTTATGAACAACTTGGAATGTGCTATCCCAGCGATGCAACCGAAGTTCACAATATTGTAATGAATTCTGATGATGAGACTTTCTGCCTGGTAGATTTTATCGTTCCCAGCGCTGAAGCTCTCACAAAATAGGAAAGCTATTTTTTAATAATAAGTTAGAATAAAAAGCGATCCAAGTGAGAATACGAGCATGAAACTTAGATTAACCTTATTTTTGATGCTCAACGCACTTCTTGTTCTCATCTGGATCGTTTACCTTTTTCAAATTCAAATTTTAGATGCTCATAACCTGCAATCAACTATAGACATACGACAGAATCCTTCTAAAAAGATAATCAACCCCTTACGGGGAAATATCTACGATGCTGATCAAAATCTGCTGGTTAGCTCGATAAAATACTATCAGATCGATCAGGATATGCAAGCCGTAAAAAAATATTGTGCTCGAAATGAAAAAGATCTTTCTGCTATTATTGATAGCATTTCTACAATAATTTCAGAAAATAGCGATCTGGAAAAAAAATGGCTCAAAGCAAAACTAACAAAAGCTGATGGTAGTGTTTTTCTTTCGGAGAAGATCAGCGAAACGGAACTTTTTCAGATCACGAGCAGAATGGAAAACCTCAAGATTCCCGGACTTATCAAAAATTTCAGCAAGATAAAACGAACTTATCCGCAAGGAAAATTAGGTTCCAACTTCCTGGGAATAATCGACGACAATCGTGAAGAAAACGATCAGGAAGAAATCTACAGCATGAAAGGAATTTCGGGTCTGGAATACACTTATGATGAAAAATTACGAGGAAAATACGGCTGGCAGGAAACTATTCATGATGCCAATAATAAAAGAATTCCTTTTCTGTTTTTGAAGGAACGTCCTCCAAAAAATGGTAATTCTCTAGTTTTAACGATCGATAATGATTTGCAGGAAATTCTGGAAGAAAGTTTGTACGAAGGTTTGAAAAAATATCAGGCTAAAAATGCCATTGGAATCATCATGAATCCGCATTCCGGAGCAGTTTTGGCAATGAGCGGTCTAAATAAAGATGATCAAGAAAAGACAGCTCTGGAACTTCGGGCAAAAGCAAATCTTCCGGTATCATTTATGTTCGAATCCGGCTCTACATTAAAGCCCATTACAGCACTTCTGGCTTTGGAACACAATATTTATAAACCTTCCGATATGATAGATTGTAGAGATTATCACCTGGAATATGGTGATGTGGAGCGTGTGATAAAAGATGATCATAAATTCACAAAATTGAATTTTAAAGATATTATTGCTCATTCCAGTAATGTTGGTATCAGCAAAATAGTTGAAAAAATTGGTTCAAAATCGCTTTATGAACGCATGATCGCTCTCGGTTTTGGCCACAAGATAGGAGCTGATATCGCGGGTGAAGCTTCTGGAATATTTCGTAAACTGAAAGACTGGCAGGGTTTTTCTCTGCATTCCATATCATTCGGTCAGGAAATTTCTGTAACAGCACTGCAACTGGCAAATGCTTATTGTTCTTTTACCAATGGCGGCAAGATCATGCAACCTTATCTGGTGCAAAAAGTAATCGATGAAAACGGTCGTACTGTAGAAAATCATCAACCCAAAGTTTTGCGTACGATCTCCGATAAAACAAGTTTAGATACACTAAAAGTTTTCTTGCGCTCGGTGGTAGATTATGGAACAGCAACCGGCACCAAATTCGATTTTCTGGAAATTGCCGGGAAAACAGGAACAGCAGAAAAATCTTTTGGTGGAAATATCGGGTATTCCGAAGAAAAATATACCTCTGTTTTTGCCGGATTTTTTCCTGTTCAAGAACCAAAATATGTTATCGTAATTGTATACGATGAAGCAGATTACAAATCTTATTCCTATTATGCTTCGATGTCTGCCGTTCCCACTTTTAAAAAGGTTGTGAACAGAATTATCAACCTTCCCAAAAGTGATATTATTGTAGAAATCAAAGAAGAACAAAAAGATTATGTGTTCGCTCCTTCGGTGTTTGGTATGAGTAGACTGGAAGCGGAAACAACTCTAAATTCCAGTGGAATTTCGTTTGAGATCGTAGAAAAAAATCCTCACGGAAAAGTGGTGAATCAATTCCCGAAACCAAATGCAGCCTTCGACAAAACTGAAAGAGTGATCGTTATTCTTGACACTGCTGAGCAGAAGCAAGATGTGGAAGCGTTTGATTATGATATGCCGAATTTGAAAGGGCTGACCTTGAAAAAAGCTCTGGCCTTGGCAAATAGAAAGAATATCAGGTTGATCTCGATGGGAAACGGCATCATTTATGAGCAGTCGATTCCAGCGGGATCAAAAACTAAATTTGGTGAAAAATGTGTAGTAAAAGCCAGATAAATTATAAACAAATTAAAGCTGTTTTGCAAACTGCCGGTTTGTATTTGGAAGGCAGTGATATTAATTCGGAAACTAAATATAATAAATTCGAAACTGATTCCCGCAGAATAGCGGAAAATGATGTTTTCATCTGTATAAAAGGCTTTCAAACTGATGGTCATTTATTTGCAGAAAAAGCTTTAAATAACGGTGCAAAATTACTGATCGTTGATCATAAGCTCGAATTGAATGTTCCACAGATCGTTGTTACAGATTCCCGCAAAGCAGCTGCAGTACTGGCTAAACTCTATTTTGATGATCCAACCTCCAAGTTCAAATTGATTGGCATCACCGGCACGAATGGAAAAACGACCATCGCTCATCTCATCTATCAGATCCTTGTAAAAAATAATGTTTCTGTGGGAATGATCGGAACTCTTGGTTACAAAATAAATAATGAATCTTTTTCTACTGAACGCACTACTCCCGATATTTTTGATCTGAATAAAATTTTCGCAGAAATGGTGGGAAAAAATATTAAATATGTTGTGATGGAAGTATCTTCTCATGCTCTTGCCTTGCAGCGCATTTATGACTGTAATTTCGACCTAGCGATATTTTCCAATCTCTCTCAGGATCATCTTGATTTTCATGCGAGTTTGCAGAACTATGCAAATTCGAAATTTCAACTGTTTAATTATTTGAAAGAAAAAAACGGAACCGCTATTATCAATATTGATGATGAGTTTGGAAAGCAGTTTTATGAAAAATTGAAAATCGATAAAAAGGGAATTTCATTCCAGAAAGCAGATTATAAAATTTCAAATATTAAAACAGATATTTCTGGCAGTGAATTCCAAATAATCTTACCTCAAGCTCCCCTTTTTAAGGGAATAAAAAAAGAGGGTAAAATCAAAACCAATCTCATTGGCAAATACAATATTTTTAATTTGACTGCTGCTATTACTGCTTGCTTGGAATTAAAAGTGCCCATTCCTGATGAACAATTAGTAAAAATTATCATCGAATTAGAAACTGTGGAAGGCAGACTGCAAGCTGTTCCAAACCAGAAAGATATTGGAATTTACATAGATTATGCCCACACTCCAGATGCTTTACAAAATGTTTTGAAAACACTTAAAGAAGTTAGCAAAAAAAGATTGATCTGCGTGTTTGGTGCCGGTGGAAATCGTGATAGAAGCAAACGACCAAAAATGCTGGAAGCTGCTTTGCAAAATTCTGATCTTACAATTATCACAAACGATAATCCGCGTGATGAAGAACCAGCTGACATAATCAGAGATATTATTGCCAAGGCAGAAGCTGAAGAAAAATTATGGATTATCAGAGATCGTAAAATTGCGATTGAAACCGCCATCCAGGCAGCCAGAAAAGGCGATATCGTTTTAATCGCTGGCAAAGGACATGAAACATACCAGGAAATTAAAGGAATTAAACACCATTTCGATGATCTAAAAATTGCAACCGAAGCTTTAAATAAAAGTAGTTCAGATGCACTCTCCTTCCCTATCGATCCTGTGATGCTGGAAATGATCTTTAAACAGAAATTTAATATTGAAAATGACGAAATGATATTCCATGTTTCTACCGATTCCAGAAGCATAAAACCGAATTCACTTTTTTTTGCTTTGCAGGGTCAGAACTTCGATGGACATGATTATGTGGAAAATGCTTTGAAAATCGATAACTGCTGGGCAGTTGTAGATAAAAATTTTACTATCGATCATGCGAATTTGGTTCGAGTTGATGATACTCTTCAGGCTTACGGAAAACTGGCAGCAAAATACAAAACACTTTTTGATGTAACTTCTGTTGCAATAACCGGAAGTTCAGGCAAAACAACAGTAAAAGAGTATTTAGCAAACATCCTTTCTCGAAAATATGAAGTTCATAAAACATTTTCCAATGAAAATAATCTGATCGGACTTCCTAAAACTATTTTCAAGCTTCAGCACAAGCACGATGTTGCAATATTGGAATTAGGTACAAACCAATTTGGAGAAATAGAAAAATTAACCGACATTGCATCACCCGATATTTCTGTGATAACTTCAATAGGTCCTTCTCATTTGGAATTTCTTATTGATGAAAAAGGTGTTTTCAAAGAAAAGATAAAAATATTCAAATTAAAAAAATCGATAAAAATCTTTCCCGGAGATGACAAAAGATTCAAAGATTTCGAAGGAATCACATTTGGGGAAAAAGATTCAAATAATTACAAGCTTTCAGATATAAAACAAGATGATGAAAAAACAGAATTCAAAATTAATAACAAACTTTTTTCCATTCCCACACCATTTTCCACCTTTAGTCAAAATGCACTTATAGCCGCTGCGATCAGCTTTGAACTCGGATTTGATAAAACTACAATCCAGGCTGGATTTGATGAACCATTGAATATCGCAAATCGCATGAATATTTTTAGATCGAAGGGAAAAATCATTCTGGCAGACTGCTACAATGCCAATCCAGATTCCATGAAAGCTGCCATCCAATTCTGGCTGCGTTATAAACCCCAAAATCCACATGTGGCAATTTTGGGAGATATGCTGGAGCTTGGTGAATTGACAGAAAAATATCATCGAAATATTTTGCATCAATTGGATGGGGAGGAAATTGAAGAATTGATATCAGTTGGATTTTTATCACGTAATTACAAAGCAGACAGGCACTTCCAAACTGTGGAAGAACTTCTTGATTCTGATATGTTAAATAACTTTCCAAATGATTCAATAATCTTAATCAAAGCTTCTCATAGTATAAAATTAGAAAAAATTTTAGAAAGGATATAATATGTTTTATCATTTATTTTCACCTTTAGCCGATACACCGATATTCGGCTATACTATTTTTAATGTTTTTCAATATGTAACTTTTAGAGCAATTGCTGCCTTCATCACAGCACTTTTATTCTCCCTTCTTTTAGGACCGAAATTCATAAAAATACTGCAGGGCCATCATGCAATCGAACGAATCAACGATTATCTACCGATTTCTCATCGCGAGAAAGAAGGAACACCTTCCATGGGAGGTCTTATCGTAATTTCCAGTCTGCTATTATCTGTATTGCTTTGGAATAATCTGGTGAACAGTTATATCCTGATCATGATAATTACAACTGTCTGGTTGGGTGGGATCGGTTTTCTGGACGACTATATGAAAAACTTCTTGAAAATGAAACAAGGCTTAATAGCAAAATATAAACTATTGGCACAAATAACTTTAGGCATTCTGGTATCTTCAGCTTTATATTTTGGAAGTCCCGATAAAGCAACTATAGCACAGATCAGTATTCCATTTGTTAAAAGTACTTTTCTATATTTGGGAATCATTTTTATTCCGTTTGGAGTTTTCATGGTTACAGCTACTTCCAATGCAGTAAATTTAACTGACGGTTTGGACGGTTTGGCCAGCGGAACGGTTGCTCTGGCAGCTTTTGGACTGGGAATTATGGCATATTTGAAAGGAAACTTCAACTTAGCTCATTATTTCAATCTGGAATTCATTTCAAATGCTGGCGAGTTAACAGTTTTCATCAGCGCATTAATTGGAACTTTAATGGGGTTTTTGTGGTATAATATCAAACCGGCGCAGATCTTTCTGGGAGATACCGGTTCACTGGCTCTTGGTGGTATTTTAGCGGTTCTCTCTATGCTTCTTAGAGAAGAGATATTCTTCGCAATTGTTGGTGGTATTTTCGTTATAGAAACGCTTTCTTCGATAATTCAGAGATACTATTTCAAATACACACGCATCAAATTTGGCAAAGGCCGTCGTGTTTTTAAATGTGCTCCTATTCATCATCATTTCGAGATGAAAGGTATTTCCGAGGAAAAGATCGTTATTCGTTTCTGGATCGTTGGAATGCTGTTGGTAGCAATTGGTTTGGCTACTCTGAAACTGAGATAGAATGAAAGTAAAAGATGTTAAATTCGGAATTCTGGGCGTGGCACGCAGTGGAATTGCCGCTGCTAAAAAGATCAAACAGTTAGGTGGAAAACCATTTTTAAGCGAATATAAAACTGAAAACCAAATTCAGGATTCAGCCAAAATAAAGGCTGAATTTTATTGTGAATTTGGAGGACATTCCGAAAAAGTTCTGGAAAATGATGTTCTTATCGTTAGTCCTGGCATTCCTTTAAATATACCAATCATACAGAAAGCAAAAGCAAAAAAAATAGAGATAATCAGCGAGATCGAATTGGGATTTCGCATAAAACATCTACATAGTTTTATCATTGCCATTACAGGTTCAAACGGCAAGAGCACAACAGTCAGTCTGATCCATCATATTCTTCAAACAGCAGGTTATAAATCCATTTTAGCTGGAAATATCGGAACAGCATTCACATCATTTCCCATTGAAAAACCGGATATTGATTTTATTGTATTGGAACTCAGCAGTTTTCAATTGGAACTTATAGACAAATTCCAACCTGATGTAGCAGCAATTCTGAATATTACTCCCGATCATCTGAATCGCTACAAAAACATGGAAGATTATGCGAAAGCTAAATTCAATATTTTTCAAAATCAATCTCCAGGTAATCTGGCAATTTTAAACAGCAACGATAAATATTCTGCAAATTTTAAAGATCAGATAACAGCAGAAATAAAACAATTCAGCCTTTCAGGGAAATCTGATATTTTACTAAATAATAATAAATTCCAATTTCAGCATCACAATATTTCTCTGGAAAATGCAACTTTGAAAGGGCCGCATAATCTGGAAAATATGATGGCTGCTGTTTTAGCTGTAAGTCCTTTCAATATTCCAGATGAATTTATAGAAGAAGCGTTTTCCACTTTCCGATCTCTTCCCCACCGCCTGGAATTTGTGGCCGAAATCGATGGCATCAAGTTTTATAATGATTCCAAAGCCACCAATACCGATGCAGTAAAATACGCTCTGCAATCTTTCGAAAAACCGATCAGATTGATCATCGGGGGATCTGGCAAAGGTGAAGATTATAGTGTGCTGAACGAATTGATAAAAAAACATGTAAAAAAATTGTATTTGATTGGAGATTCCAAAGAAGAAATGGCGAAAGCCTTTGCAGATACAGTAGATTTTGAAAAATTCCAAACTTACAAAGATGTAGTAATAACTGCTTTCCAGGAAGCTGAAAAAGGTGATGAAATAGTCTTATCTCCAGCCTGCACCAGTTATGATATGTTCCAGAATTTTGAACAGCGCGGAGATCATTTCAAAAAATTGGTAAGAGACCTGATAAAATGAAAGAAAAAACATATATAGCCCAATACGATCACTACATTTTGTTCATCTATTTTATTCTCATCTTTATTGGACTTTATATGCAGCTGAACATAAGTTCTGTGCGCACTTCCATGTTTTTTTTCTACCGACAGTTCATGTGGTTCATCATCTCTGGAGGTGCTGTATATTACACCTTCAAAGTCGTTGATATAAGCAAACTGCGCCGATATTCGTTCTTTCTGATTCTATTCACCGTTCTGCTCTTGATCGCTGTTCTTATCTTTGGAAAAAGCGTGAAAGGAGCCGTCCGCAGCATTCAGATCTGGAAATTCAACTTTCAACCCAGCTTGATCGCTCGTATCGTTTTAATATTGTATTTTTCTCATTTTTTAGATAAAAAACAGAGGTTGATACCTGATTCAAAACCTTCACAATTCATCAAAAACTTTAGTGCATTAATTATAATGACAGCAATCATTTACAGCCTTATTTTGGCAGAACGCCATTTCAGCCCGCTGGTAATTTCCGGCTTCACCTTGTTATCGATTTTGTTTCTGGCAAAAATCCGTTTTCTGACGATTTTCCTGATCATTGCGATTTTCCTGGTTGGAGGAATTATAGTTCTGAAGTCGGGTCCGGTTTATCGAAGCGAGCGTATGCAGATATTTCATAAGTATTCGCTATATTCTGAGGAAGATCCTGAAGACAAATATGAAGGAACAAATGACTACCAGATCAGGGAAGGATTGATCTCGCTTTCCAGCGGAAAATTATTCGGCACCGGAGCAACTCGCGGAACAGGAAAACATTACTTTTTGCCAGAAGCAAAAACAGATTTTATTTTTGCCATCATTGGAGAAGAACGTGGATTTTTCGGAGCTGTAATTGTAATCTTGCTTTACGTGTGGCTTTTCATTCGTTGCGTTATCAGCTCCTGGCAAAAGGATAGCTTGTTTTTAAAGTTGTTTGGTGTGGGTTTGGGAATGAATATTTTCTTCAATGCTATGGTAAATATTGGAGTTTCGATGGCTGCACTTCCTTCTACCGGAGTAACGCTTCCATTCATAAGTTACGGTGGAACTTCACTTCTGGTAAATTCACTCACAATTGGTCTTCTGCTGAATATCAGCTCAGAAAAAAAGAGGTATTTTTTGAATGCGTAAAAAAGTGATAGTTGCTGCAGGTGGAACCGGCGGACACATATTTCCGGCTTTGGCAATTGCAAAAAAACTGCGGGAAAATGACGTCGAAATTTTGTATGTAGGCAATAAAAACAGCATGGAAGAAAAACTGGCAACCAAAGCAGGTTTTGATTTCAGCCCAATAAACGTACAGAAATTGCATCGAAATCTCACGGCTAAACACATCCTCTTTCCTATCAAACTTTTCAAAAGCATTCAAGATTCCAAGCAGATCATTAGAAATTTTCAACCCGATGCTTTTGTTGGAACCGGTGGATTTGTCTGCGGACCGGTTGGCTTTGCAGCTCATAAATGTAAGATTCCAATTTTTATGCAGGAGCAAAACAGCTTTCCTGGTTTAACTACCCGCAAATTAAGCAAATATGCAAAAAAAGTTTTCCTGGGAAACAAAGGTGCAGCAAAGTATTTGCCGAAAAATATACTGGCCTTTGCTGGAAATCCCATAAACACTTCTGTAGTTCAGGAAGAATCTCAAATCGATTTTGATGAAGGCAATCTAAAAAAAGATAGCTTGAAACTCTTTCTTTATGGCGGAAGCCAGGGTTCTTATATTTTGAATAAAGCTCTTTTTCCAATCATCGATAAAATCCTGCAAGCTGGAATTGAAATTATCTGGCAGATCGGCAAATATTCTTTCGATGAATTCTATCCAAAAGTAAAAGGTAAAAATGGCATATTTGCTTTTGAATTCACGCATGAAATGGGAAAAATTTTGAATTCAACCGATTTTGTTATCTGTCGTGCCGGAGCACTTTCATTAGCAGAAATCGAAACGAAAAAACTTCCTGCGATCATTGTTCCACTTCCATCAGCTGCCGGAAATCATCAATATTATAATGCTATGGAACTGGTTGATAATAAAACAGCTATTTTATTGGAACAGAAAAACTTAACTCCAAAAATATTATTTGAGAAAATTTTAGATATCCAAGAAAATCATCCAAAAATGAAAGCAAATTATAAAGATTCGTTGCATGTGAATGCAGCGGAAGTTATAGTTAAAACAATTTTAAGGAATATGGAATAAAACTATGCTGGGAAAAACAAAAAAAATTCATTTTGTAGGAATTGGTGGAATCGGCATGAGCGGAATTGCCGAATTGCTTATAAATCAGGGATTTGAAGTTTCAGGTTCCGATCTGAATTCCACTCCGATTACGAAACACCTGAAACAGAAAGGTGCACAAATTGCCAAAGGTCACGATCCCAACTTGATAGTGAATGCTGATGTTGTGGTAAAATCTTCGGCTGTAAAAGATGATAATCCGGAAATCGCCGCAGCTCTGGCGCAAAAAATTCCTGTGATCCGCAGAGCGGAAATGCTGAGCGAGATCATGCGGATGAGTTATGGAATTGGCCTGGCTGGAACGCATGGAAAAACCTCTACAACATCGATGGTGGGTTCGGTACTTTCTGCAGCTGCACTGGATCCGACAGTTATTGTGGGCGGTATCGTAAAAAATTACGGTTCCAATAATCTGCTGGGATCGGGAAAATACATCGTGGTGGAAGCTGATGAATTTGATCGTTCATTTCTTACGCTCAGCCCGATCATTGCCGGCATCACAAATATTGAAGCTGATCATCTGGACTGCTACAAAGATCTGGAAGCAGTTAAATCTGCCTTCATAGAATATGCCAATAAAGTTCCTTTTTTCGGCAGAGTTATTGCTTGTCTGGATGATCACGGCGTGCAATCGATCATTCCTGAAATCAAAAAAAATATCGTTACTTACGGGCTTTCCAAACAGGCAAATATCCAGGCACGAAATATTGAAATGAAAAACTTCAAAGCTACTTATACTGCTTATTCGGACGGTAAGAAATTGGGAAATATCGAACTGAACGTTATGGGAAATCACAATATTTTGAATTCACTTCTGGCAGTCGGAATCGGATTAGAATTGGAAATTCCCTTTGCAGCGATACAAAAAGGTTTAGCAGATTACAATGGTGTTTTTCGCCGTTTCGAATACAAAGGCATGAAAGATGATGTGCTGGTTTACGATGATTATGCACATCATCCCACCGAGATAGAAGCAACTCTGAAAGGTGTGCGAGACAGTGTGGAAAACCGCATCGTAACTGTTTTCCAACCTCATCTTTTTTCTCGCACCAGAGATTTTTATCAGGAATTCGGCAGATCATTTTTTCAAAGTGATGTGCTGGTAATTACTCCGATCTATCCTGCCCGGGAAAATCCGATTCCAGGTATTACCGGCAAAATGATTGCAAAAGCCGCAATTCAATCCGGTCATAAAAATGTGATTTACATCGATAAAAATGAAGATATAATTCCGCAAATGGAAAACCTGGCCCAACCAAAAGATATTTTTATTACGATGGGAGCAGGAAACATCTATAAATATGGTGAAAGCTTTTTAAAGGGACTTAAGGATATTTAAATGAAAGAATTTTTTTCTCCTGAACTCATTAAAAAAACAGCATCTCAGAAATCTCTCAGAGATTATTCTTACATAAATATCGGGGGGAAACCGAAATATCTTTTTACACCAGAAACTATCGAACAATTACAGAATATTATCGCAGCAGCGAACAAAACAAGTTTGGATATTTTACCTATCGGAGGTTGCTCAAATTTATTGTTCGGAAACAATATTAATAAAGCCATTATTTCAGATGTTAATTTACCGCAAATATTTGACATAAAAGATGATACGGTCATGGTTTCCTGCAACATCACGATCAAAAAATTTATCGAGAAAACTAAACAGGCAGGACTTTCCAGTTTGTACTTTTTGTCAGGAATTCCAGCTCATCTGGGTGGAACTGTTCACATGAATGCAGGAGCATTTGATCGAACCATTTCTGAATTCCTGGTTTGGATCGAAGTTGTTGATAAAAATGGAAATATTAAAAAGGTAAATGCTGAAGAAATCGATTTCAGTTATCGGAAAATTTCTATCAGTGATTTTATTGTGAGGATCTGCTTTAAGCTTGAAAAGAAATCTGAAAAAGAAATCGAAGATGAAATCAAGGAAGTACTCAAAATTCGTCATGAAAGACATCCGTATGATTTTCCCAGTTTAGGCAGCACATTCAAAAATCCACCTGGAGAATTTGCCGGATTATTGATCTGTGATTGCGGACTGGCAGGAAAAATGATCGGTGGCGCGCAGATCAGCAGCAAACACAGCAATTTTATTCTGAACGTTGATAATGCTACGTTCAATGATTATTATGATTTGATTGATTTGGCTCGATCTGAAGTTAAAAACAAATTTGATATCGATCTTGAACTGGAAAACAAAATTATCGATGATCTGGAAGAACAAAAATGAGTAGAATAAAAACCGGTTCCAGCAGATATTTTGTTTTTTTCTTTCTCGTCCTCTGCCTGCTGGTAATCATTTTTTTCAGCATCAGGGGTTTGCTGTCAAAAGTTGACTGGTTTCGCATCGAATCGATTTCCATAGAAGGAAATAAAAATCTGGAAACAGAATTCTTATCCAACTTGTCATTAGATTTTCTGGATAGTAATCTTTACGCTGTTTCAAAAGAAGACATCATGAAGAAGTACAGTAACATAATTCGCATCAAAGATATTAAGATCAGAAAAATATTTCCGAATAAAATAAAAATTGAAATTCAGGAAAGAAAAGGACTTTTTAATATAAAAACAACTGAAGGCAGTATCTTTCCCATAGATAAAGAAAAAATTATTTTGGATAATGATAATTTCTATTCTGATGAGGTTTTACCGGTGATTTGTACAGAGCTTTCCAATGAAAATATTAAAACCGGTAATATTGCCGAAGATGCCTTCCTGGATAGAGTTTACGATTTTTACAATAATGTTGTTCCCGAATTTCCAGAGTTTTTTCAGCAGGTTTCGGAATTTTTTCCTAAAGATAATGAAATTTATATTGTCGAAGCAAATACAGGTTACAAAATTGTATTCGGTGATGAAGAAATTATAGACAAAGTGAAAAGATATGAATTTTTGGAACAGAATAGAACGTTTGAAAAAGGCAAAGTAGTTGATCTGAGATACAAAGATCAACTTGTGATAAGAGCTGATGAATAACATAATCATCAAAGTGAGGAATTAAATGAAAGTAGGTCAAACACTTACAGCAATCGATATTGGAACCACGAAGATCTGCGTGATCATTGCACAATTGAATGAAGAAAACAAACTGGAAGTAAAAGGAATTGGCACCAGTCTTTCTGACGGTTTGAAAAAAGGTATCGTTGTCGATATTATGAAAGCTTCAGCTTCCATGCACAATGCTTTCAAAGAAGCAGAGACCATGGCTGGCATAAAAGCCCGTAATATTTTTGTAGGAATTGCCGGAGACCACATTAAAAGTCAGAATACACTGGGAAGAATTTCTCTTACATCGGGCAGCGATCCAGTGGAAATTACACAGCAGCACATTGAAGATGTGATCACCAATTCCAAAAACAATATTAAAATTCAACCCGGAAATGACCGTTTGGAAATAATTCATGCTATCCCTCAATATTTCAAGATCGATGAACAGGAAGGTATCATGAATCCTCTTTCTATGAGCGGTTTCAACCTTTCAGTTTATGTTCATATTGTGATGGCAGACATCAATGCCATGAATAACATCAAGAAATGTATCGAGATTGCCGGTTATAAAGTTGAAGATATTTATCTGGAACCTATCGCCTCTTCCAATGCTGTTTTAAATGAAGTTGAAAAGCAGTTGGGCTCTATCATTATCGATATTGGCGGAGGAACTACTGATATTGTGGTATTCTTCAAGGAGAGTATCCGTTTCAGTGCGGTTTTGCCGGTCGGAGGAACTAATATTACACAAGATCTGGCTGTTGGTTTGCACACTTCTCCTCAAAATGCCGAAGATATCAAAATTTCCAAAGGTGAATCTTTAGCTTCAGTAATTTCTGAGGATCAACTTGTCGAGATTGAAGGTATCGGTGGTAGAGAAGGCAAGAAGAAGAAATTACGTTACATCACAGAGATCATCGAAGCCAGAATGCGGGAAATTTTTGAAGGTGCTTATAAACTTCTGAACGAACAGTATGATCTGAAACGAATAACTGCCGGGCTCACGATCACCGGTGGAGCTTCTCTGCTCAGAAAAAGCGAAAACCTGGCCGAAGAAATTTTCAATATGTCTACAAAAGTGGGATATCCTGATATTTCCAATCTGGCAGGACCGACAGAACAACTGCAAAATCCCAAATTTGCAACTTCAGTTGGAATTCTGTATCAAGCTCAAAAAGAAATTGATAATAAGAACATCAAGATCAAGAATTTCCGCAGCAGCGACCCTATTTCAGTTTTTTTTAAGAAATTGCTTGCTTATTTCAAAGATTTTGTTTAAACATGCTCAAAATTTTTAAGTTGAATTTTAGTGGAGGGCACGAATGCTCGAATTGGATTTGAACCAAGATGAAATTCCGTATGGTACGAATATAAAGATAATCGGTGTTGGCGGTGCAGGAAGCAATGCTATCGACACAATGATAGAATACGATCTGCAAGGTGTGGAATTTATTGCCGCCAATACAAATATCCAGGATCTTAAATCTTCCAAGGCAAAGTTCAAACTACAGCTCGGAAAAGAAGTTACCAAAGGTTTGGGAGCAGGAGCAAATCCTGATGTCGGCCGCAAAGCAGCCGAAGAATCTCGAGAAGATATCAAGCGTGTCATCAAAGATGCCGACCTGCTTTTCATCGCAGCTGGAATGGGAGGAGGAACCGGAACCGGTGCTACTCCGATCATTGCCCAAATGGCGCGTGAAATGGGTATTCTTACTATCGGTATCGTAAATCGTCCTTTCATCCACGAAGGAAAGAAAAGAACCGTAAATGCAGAAAAAGGTATTCAAAAACTCCACGAACATGTAGATACGTTGATTGTAGTTCCAAATGAAAAAATGAAAGAGATCCTGCCCAATATGACGGTTTTGGAAGCATTCAAAAAAGCCGACAGCATTTTGTATGAAGCTGCTAAAGCTATTGCCGATATTATCCATTTCAGTGGTCACATCAGTGTAGATTATGCCGATGTAAAAACCGTGATGAGCAATCGCGGCAAAGCATTGATGGGTGCTGGTGTTGGAGATGGCGACAATAGAGCTGTTGATGCAACTCAGGAAGCACTCAACAATCCCCTGCTTTCCGATATATCTATCGAACATGCCAAAGGTGTTCTTATCAATATTACTGCCGGAGATGATTTTAAAATTGATGAACTGGGGATGATCGTTTCAGAAGTGGTAAAAAGAACCGGCGATGAAGGCGATATGATAAATGGCCTGGTGGTGGATGAAAAAATGCAGGGCAAAGTTAAAGTTACTGTAATTGCAGCTGGTTTGGAAGGTGGTTCAACAAGTATTTATGAACGTGAAAGTATTATTCAGGAGAAAACCGAAGAAGGTGAAGATATCGGTCATACTCTACAAAGAATTCGCACCGCGGATACATTGAACCTGGATAAAGAAAAAGAAGATGAATCTAAGGAATTTCCCGGTAAGCAAATGGAAATTCCGGCATTTTTAAGGAAGTTTTCTAACTGATGAATATAATAATAATCAAATTTCTGATCATGGCTTTTTCTATTTATATCGTAGGAAAAGTTACCCGTCTTTTCTATGTAGCAGATTTTTTTACATCCCTTCTCGCAGCCGTTCTTCTGGCAGCTGTAAATGCTGTTGTCCGTCCAATTTTAGTAATTCTTACTTTGCCGATAACAATCTTAACCCTGGGATTTTTTTTGATATTTGTAAATGGATTTTGCTTATTGCTGGTTTCCAAATTCATTCCCAAATTCAAAGTAGAAGGATGTTTTGTTGGCGGCATTGCTGCTATTTTGATCTCTCTTGTAAATATGCTGCTGGAAATTCTCATCATTTGATGAATAACGAATATCTAATCAAGAAAATTGCGTGAAATCCAATAAATGGATTTAAAAGATCTGATATATCGAGAAATATTACCGGCAGACATTCCAAAACTGCTTGATCTCTGGCGAATTTCCGGGCTTTCTATACGTCCCAAAGGTCGTGACAGAATAGAAAAAATAGCAAAAGAATTAGAGAACGATTTTGAAGCTTTGATCGGAGCTTTCCAAAAAGAAGATTTAGTAGCTTTTATTTTGGCAACTCACGATGGTCGCAAAGGCTGGATAAATCGTCTGGCAGTTCATCCCGATTTCAGGCGTAAGGGTCTGGCAACAAAGATGATAAAGCAGGCAGAAAAGTTCCTGGAAAGTAATCAGATCGAGATCTACACTTGCCTTATCGAAGATTGGAATAAGGGATCTATTAAGTTGTTCAGTGATCTTGGTTACAAACGTCATGATGATATCATCTATTTTTCTAAACGCCTGAATCCTGATGTTTAGTTAGATTTTTGCTTGCATTTTATTCACTACTTTCTTTTTTCTACCCAAAGTTTGAATTGATAAAAAAATGATTGGAGAAAGTGATAGATGGCAGAAGTAATTTTCAGTATGGCAGAAGCGATGGATTTTTTAGCCGCCAACAAAATTCTACCTTCCAATATCAGCAATCTGGAAATCGATGACAACATGGTCACATTTCGATATAATACAAAACTGGCTTTCCCTTCTCATATCGATATGTCGATTCAATTTCTAAAATATGAAAATGGTGTGGCTGAGTTGGAAATTGCTACATCCTGGCTTGTAGAAAAAGTTTTGAAAAAAATACCAATTATGCAGCAGGATTTTCTTGAATTACAAGGTTCCAGGCTTTATATTAGGGTAAATGAGTTGATCGAAAAAAAAATTAGCAGAATTCGGTTGGAAAATCTGGAATTCATCAATCACAGATTTGAAATAAAATTTAGTACAATTTAATAATCATGGGAGGATAAATGACAAAAAAAAGATTTTTGATGTTGATAATGATGTGCGTAGTTCTTAGCTTTTTGTTTGCAGAGGAAACTGATTTAGAAAAAAAGGGAATGGAAGCTCTCGATCTGACTACTTTCGAAAAAACTGATAGTGGATTGATGTACAGGATAACGACTGAAGGAGAAGGAAATTCTCCGGTAAAAGGTGATATTGTAAACGTACATTACAAAGGTGAACTGGAAGATGGCACCAAATTTGATAGTTCTTACGATCGTAATCAGCCAATCGAATTTGAACTTGGTGTTGGACGTGTGATAAAAGGCTGGGATGAAGGAATCGCACTTCTGAAGAAAGGTAGCAAAGCGATCTTTGTAATTCCGCCTGAACTGGGTTATGGAGCTAGAAGTGTTGGGGCAATACCTGCAAATTCCACTCTCATTTTCACGGTGGAACTTGTCGATTTTAAACCTGCTCCCAAAATCGAAGAATATGATATCGAAGGAAAAGTTGTTTCCAAAACCGATTCCGGATTGGAATTTATACTGGTAGAAGCAGGAACAGGATTGAAAGCAGCTGCGGGAAACACTGTATCGGTGCATTACAGCGGCTATCTGCAAGATGGAACAATGTTCGATTCCTCCATCAAAAGAAATCAACCTTTTGAATTCACTTTGGGAATGGGACGGGTTATAAAAGGCTGGGATGAAGGAATTGCTCTGATGAAAGAAGGCGATAAAGCCAGATTGATCATTCCTCCAGATTTAGGTTATGGTGCTTCTGGAGCTGGTGGAGTAATTCCACCTAACGCAACTTTGATCTTTGATGTGGAACTTTTGGAAGTAAAATAAGGAGAGAGCATGAAAAAAATAATTTTCTTTCTTTTTCTTTTGATCGTATTTTCTTTGAGTGCAGAAGGATTTATGTATTACGATCTGGATCGGTACTTCAATGAAGACCTGGAAAATAAAGATGTCGGTGGTTTGTATGTGAATACAGTTCTGGCAGACAGCACCAGCGAATATTGGACTTACCGTGTTTTTCAGGATGATATCGATTATTTTGATCGTTCCTGCCGTTCTATAAATGGAATTGAAGAACTTCCTGCCGGTTTTTATGAAGTTCGGTTTCCTTTCAATCATCTGGCATATCCTCCAGTTCAAGATGTACAGATCGTTACAGGCTATGTTACTGTAATAAATGTATATATTGGCAGTCGCGTGATTCTTACAACAGATTTACCTGCGGTTACTTTTCATTTGTATAACACTAGCACAGGACAGGATGTCGGCAAAAATGAAAAGATTATTTATGCAGGAGAACAATTGAATTACGATATCTTACCTGGAAGTTACCGGATAACTGTTACAAATGTTTTTGAAACTCCTGAAGAAAAACCTGATGAATCTATGGAAGAGGAAGTAAATTTCGACTTTGATATCTATCCCTGGCAGATCATGGAAATTGATATGTAGATCTTGAGGAATAATGAAAACTATAGGCTTGATAGGTGGAACTACCTGGGAATCTACCAAAGAATATTATCGCTTTATTAATCAACTTACTCAAGAAAGGTTGGGTGGAGTCCATTCTGCCAAGCTAATTCTCTATTCAGTCGATTTTGATTTCATCCTTTCATCCAGCTGGGAAGAAAAAATCACTTTGCTTTCCCGGAAAGCAAAACTGCTGCAAAATGCTGGTGCAGATTGTGTTTTGATCTGTGCCAATACCCTGCATAAATTATACAATGAAGTTCAGCAGTCAGTACAAATACCAGTAATTCATATTGCAAAAGCAACGGGGAAAACAATTTCCGAGAAAGGAATTAAAAGGGTCGGACTTCTGGGAACCCGACCAACAATGGAAGAAGATTTTTATCAATCAATTTTAAAATCGGAATATGGTATTGAAACTCTAATTCCGGAACTGGATGATAGAAAATTTATTCAATCGGTTATCTATAAAGAACTTTCCAAAGGTTTATTTTTAGCTGAATCTAAAACCAGATATCTGAAGATCTGTGAAAAGTTGATTTCCAAAGGAGCTGAAGGTATTATTTTGGGCTGCACCGAAATACCACTGCTTATTTCTCAGAAAGATTTAAAAGTTCCAGCTTTCGATACTGCATATATCCATGCTTCTGCTGCTGTTGAATTTGCCTTAATTTAAAATGACAAAAGTTCTTTTTATCTGGCGGGTAAATGACAGATTAAAGCAATATCTGCAAGATGGCTTATCCAAGATCGCTGATCTCAAGCTCATCTTCCCCACCGAATTTACTAATGAAAATTACCAGGAACTTGCTAAAGATGTAGATATTATTGTCGGTTGGCGACCAGCAAAAGAATTATTGGAAAGCGCAAAGAACCTAAAATTGTATATCAATCCCGGAGCTGGAATTCAGCATCTTATAAAGCTTTTCAGAGAAGTTACAAGAGATAAAGAAATAATTCTAGTAAACGGTCATGGAAATTCTTATTTCACTGCACAGCATGGAGTTGCACTTCTTCTGGCAGCAATGAATAAAATAATTCCTCATCATAATTGGATGAAAGAAGGTAAATGGCGACTGGGTGATAATGAAGCTCGATCTATTCCTTTGCGCGATAGAAAAGTCGGTTTTCTGGGTTATGGAAATGTAAACCGAAAAATTCATATGATGCTGCAGGGTTTTGATCTTGAATTCGCTGCTTTAAAAAGAGATTGGCAATTTGACACCATGGATTTGAAGCAATTTAAAATTGAAGAACTTCATGATTTTCTGGTTTATATTGATATTCTTTTTTGTGCTGTTCCTCACACTTCCAAAACCACCAACCTGATCACAGAAAAGGAATTGGAACTCCTGGGCAAAGATGCCATCCTTGTAAATCTAAGCCGTGGTGCTGTTGTAAATGAGAAAGCTCTTTTTGAAGCATTGAAAAATCGCAAAATAGATAGAGCCGCTATCGACGTCTGGTACGATTATCAACCAGAACCAGATGAAAAAGGCAGAAGATATCCTTATTCATATCCATTTTATGAGTTGGAAAATATCGTTCTTTCTCCCCATAGAGCTGCATCTCCCTTTGATGATCTGAAACGCTGGGATGAAGTTGTAGAAAATATCTCACGTTTATGTGCAGGCAGAAGCGATTTCCTAAACATTGTAAACTTAGAAAACGAATATTAAAGCGCATTGAATTATCGTTCATAAACGGACACAATTGTCGCGTCAGCGTACAGAATCAATCCACCATAAGACAATCTATTCTGCTGTTATATTTACACTTACAGTTATGGCACACTATTTGCAATTTATATGGTCAGAATTTTAAGGAGTAAGAAATGGAAAATTTAAAGAAAAGATTGAATACAATACAAGGCGGTAACGTACTTGATGTTGCCACAGGTTCCGGTCAATTTATCGGCACTTTGAATCGTCTTCTGGAAAATTATGCTGAGATCACCGGTATTGACACTTCAAACAGGGCTCTCTTCGCTGGTAAAAATGAATTCAAAACAAATAGTAAAGTCAATTTCAAACGTATGGATGCTTACAAATTGAGATTTGAAGACACTCAATTCGATACTGTTGCGATGTCCAATTCACTTCATCATTTCAATGATATAAACGATGTTCTGAAGGAAATGGATCGTGTATTAAAGTCGGGTGGCTACTTCCTGATAAATGAAATGTGCAGTGATGACGATCAGAATGAAGCACAAAAAAATCACATTATGCTGCATCATTGGTGTGCCAAGGTCGATTCCTGTTTTGGCACTGTTCACAATTCCACCTACACAAGTCAGCAATTAGAAAAACTTATTTCAAAACTTGATTTTTCAGACTTGGAAGCTTTTGAATATTCATTTCCCGTGGAAGATCCAAAAGATGAAAAGATCACAGGCCATTATCTAAATACTATCGATCCATATATTGATCCTTTAAAAGATAAACCTGAATACAAAAAACTGAAAGAAGAAGCTGAACTGCTGAAAGAAAGAATTCGACAATTTGGTTTTCAACCTGCAAGATCGGTTTTCTTCATTGGCAAAAAGAAATAAAGAAAATATTTACAATTAATCAGGCAAAGAAAAATTTAAAAAATGAGGATATTATGATTGAAGGGAAAAAAGTAATTTTACGTAACGTTGAACCGGAAGATCTGGATGAATATTACAGATATTGTAATGATATGACTGAAATCGGTCCATTTTGGCCGATGCATCTTTCTACAATAAAGGAAGTTAAAGATAAATACGATAGAGGATTGTGGGGAGAACATTTCGGTCAGCTGATGATTACTACCAGAAATGGTAAAAAAATCGGTTTGATCCACTTTTTTAAAGGCATTCCCTACACTGTGGGATATGAGATCGGTTATTTCATTTTCAAACGAGAGGATCGTGGAAAAGGCTACATGAGTGAAGCCTGCAGATTATTTATCGATTTTCTGTTTCTTTCCCGCTCCATTCCCAGATTACAGATATGTTTCTTCGAAGGCAATGAACCCAGCATCAAAATCGGTAAGAAATTCGGATTTACTCAGGAGGGAACTTTGCGTCAGGCAGTCTATCATCGCGGCAGATATTTAGACCTGCACGTCTATTCACTGCTGCGAAGCGAATGGGAAAAAATGTATTTTGAAAAAAAATAAATTGGAGGAAATTTTGAAACGGACAGTTATTAAAGCAAAAGTATTGTATGATGGAAAAACCAGTTACCAGGAGAAATACATCGTTGTTGAAGGCAAAAAGATAAAACAGGTTACCGAAAAAAAGCTTAAGCACGATTTTGAAGGATTCGTAACACCTGCATTTATCGATGCTCACACACATATTGGAATGTTTCGAGATGGCGAACCTGGCAGCGAACAGGAAGGCAATGATTATCTCGATCAGTTCCTGCCACTTTTAGATCCATTGAACGGTGTGTATTTTGATGATCGGGCTTTTAAAGATGCGGTTGATTTTGGCTGTCTTTATAGCTGCATTGTTCCAGGAAGTGGAAACTTGATGGGAGGAAAAGCCATGATTATTCGCAACTATGTTCCCAATCGCAAAGACGCTCTTATCAAAGATTATGGCTACAAAATGGCTTTGGGTTATAATCCACGCTCCACAACCAGCTGGAAAGGTCAAAGGCCCAATACCAGAATGGGAGTTTATTCGCTGCTGGAAAAGAAATTTGATGGAGTTATCGCTAAACGAGATAAAGCAGTCCTGGCACAGGAAAAAAAGATTTCTGAACTTGATAAATCTTTGAAAGATAAAAAGATCAATAAAACTGAATACAAACAGAAGTTGCAAATTATCGAAAGAGAATATGAGCTGGAATTTGATACCGAAGATCAGGCAATACTGGAAATTCTGGATCGAAAAAAGATCGCTAAAATCCACGTTCATAAAGAAGATGATGTTCTTTATCTTATCAAATTCGTAAAAAAATATAACATCAAAGCTACTGCAGATCATACAGGAGATGTGCATCATAAAGAGATTTTTGACGAACTGGCGAAAAATGGAATCAAAGTAATTTACGGTCCCATAGGTGGAATTGGTGGAAAAATAGAATTGGCTCATGCCTACTATCAAAATGCCGGCTTGCTTTACAAATCGAAAGCAGATTTTGGTTTGATGACAGATCATCCTGTAGTTTGGGCACCACATCTGCGAGAAAGCTTAAAATATTTCCTGATCCACGGTATGAGTAAAGAAGAAGCAATTTCCCTGATTACTCTTAAAAATGCTGAAATTTTGGAGATCGATGACAGCCTGGGAACAATAGAAACTGATAAACTTGCCAGCCTGATAGTTTGGGATAAAGATCCGTTTGATCTGGCTGCCTATCCTGTAATGGTGATGGGTGAAGGAAAAGTGCTGAGGAAATAATGAATCACACATCGTCATTCTGACGTATTCTTAAGAAGATTGCTCTTAAGGCTTCGTGTTACTTCGCCGACACAAGCAGGAAGGATCTCTTTTTTTCACAAGAAGTAAAACTAAAAGATAGTCATGAGACTCTACGTTCGTAAAACTAAAAAGTGACTTATAAAAAAATAAAGAGGGAATAGTATGTATAAAGAATTTAAAGATAAAGTTGCCTTGATCACAGGAGGCACAACAGGGATCGGTAAATCTACAGCTTTTGCTTTTGCCGAAAATGGTGCAAAAGTTATCATCTGCGGCAGAAGAAATGATGTAGGTAAAAAAACCGAAAATGAAGCTGAAAAGCGTGGTTATACTTTGGAATTTGTTCCCTGCGATGTTTCTGATCCTAAAAGTGTGAAATCTCTTATTGATCAAATAATCCAGAAACATGGTAAACTTGATTTTGCATTTAATAATGCAGGCATTGATGGTGAAATGGGAAAGATTTTGGATTGTTCACTGGAGAACTGGCAGAAAACTATTGATATAAATTTGAATGGAGTATTTTACTGCTTAAAATATGAACTCGAAGCCATGCTGAAAAAAGGTGGTGGCCGCATTGTGAATAATGCTTCTGTTTCCGGTCATCGCGGTTATCCCGGAGCTCCGGCTTATATTGCCAGCAAGCATGCTGTGCGCGGACTTTCCAAAGCCGCTGCCACAGAATATGCAGCAGAAAATATTCGGGTAAATTCAATTTCTCCCGGGCTCATCATCACTCCGATGTTTCCAGAAGAGCAGAGAAAAGATGAAAAATTCCAGAAATGGGTAGAAACCATCGTTCCAATGAAAAGGATGGCAAAAGCCGACGAAGTAGCTAAATGTGTTTTATGGCTGTGTTCAGATCAATCAAGTTACGTAACCGGAGAAGATTTGGTAATCGATGGTGGAGTTATCGCAAAATGAGATTGACTCTGATCTTCATTTTCCTGACAATTATGCTTTCCTGCCGGGCTGAAATAACTCCTGAAGATAAACCGGAAACTGTAGATCAATTATTTGAAAACTATTTCAAAGAAATAATCAAATCTTATCCTGAAACTGCAACACGATTGCGTTTAGATGCCAAAGGCAAATATCGGTTCGATGCTTCTGCCCTATCCGACAATTCTGAAAAAAGATATTATCAGGATTTTAAGATCATCAAAAAATACCGAAGTTGGGCAGATGATTTTTCTGATCTTCCCAAACAAGATGCGATTGAATTGAAAGTTTTCAAAGCTTATCTGGATGAAAAGATCGAGCTGGAAAAATATCACATGAACCTTTATGTTATTAACAGCATGTTTGGAATGCATGTCGATCTGCAAACCTTTATGACCGAACATCATCAAATCAATTCCAGACACGATGCTCTGAATTTCATCAGCCGTCTACAGCAGTTCGAAATGAAATTCAAAAACATGTTTATCGACCTGGAATATCAAAAGAAACATAAGATCATACCACCAGTTGCTATCATCGATCATACTTTAAATGTTCTGGAAGATATGACAAACAACGATCCCAAAGAAAATATCTTCTATCAGGATTTTCAATCTAAAATAGAAAAATTGGAATTGACTAAAGATGATGAACTTAAGCTGCTTTCTCAGGTGGAAGAAATCGTCAAAACAATTGTTATTCCCAATTATCTGAAATTTACTTTCGAAATAGAAAATATTAGAAAAACAGCTGATTATAAAACAGGAGTATGGAAACTTCCCAAGGGAGATGATTACTATCAGTATTGCTTAAAGAAACATACCACAACCAATCTAACTGCGGAAGAAATTCACCAGCTCGGTTTACAGGAAGTTAGCAGAATTCAAACTGAAATGCGGAAAAGATTTACTGAACTTGGCTTTACTGAAGGTGAAACCTTTGGAGAAATCGAAGGCAAATGGTGGAATAGTTTAAAAGGTAATAAATACAGTTTCTCATCTGGAGAAAAGGGAAAACAGCAAGCTCTGAATCATTATCTGAAGATATTGGATGAAACAAAAGAAAAACTACCGGATTATTTTGCGCGCATCCCTGCAACGGAAGTTACCGTAAAACGGGTTCCCACGCATAAAGAAAAATTCACAGGTGCTCATTATCAGAGAGCTCCTTCCGATAACAGCGGAATTGCAGCGTTTTATGCTAATTTGAACTGGATTCCCAAGAAGTCGGGAATGGCAACACTGCTGTATCACGAAACAATCCCCGGCCACCATCTACAGATAGCATATGCTACAGAATTCTGCCATTCTCCCATGTATCGCAATTTTACTTTTTTTACCGGTTTCATCGAAGGCTGGGCACTTTATGCTGAAAAACTGACTTTTGAAGAAGGCTGGCACAAAGATATTCACAGCGAACTCGGCTATCTGGCTAGTGAACTGCATAGAGCTGTCAGATTGGTTGTAGATACTGGTATTCACGTCAGAAAGTGGTCTCGATCCGAAGCTTATAAATATATGCAGGATAATCTTGGTTGGGCAAGTTATGGTGAAATAAATCGTTATACTGTTTGGCCCGGACAGGCATGTGCCTACAAAATTGGTGAGTTGAAAATCCTGGAATTAAGACAAAAGACTAGAGATCAACTTGGCAACGATTTCAATCTGAAAGAATTTCATGAAGTTGTGCTTTCCAATGGCTCGATTCCTTTGAGTGTATTGGAAGAAGTTGTGGATGACTGGCTTGAGAGTAAAAAGTAAGTACACGTGGAAGCGTAAGAGCTTTTTTTTTAACTGACAATCTTCAATTAGCTTCATTAAATCATGTTCCTAATCAAATCCAAAATTTTCAATTTTTTAATAATATTGTTGCTATTTTACCCTTCCAAAACCTTATCCGGCAAAGCCCACGAATTCATTCGTGGGAATCTTGATACCAGAATCTTGATACCAGAAATATATCGAACAACGGTTTCAACCGTTTGCACAAATAAAAAACATTGAAATGGTTACCATAAAAGGCTTTGTTTGCTTTTCCCATGAATAACCCAGTGAAATTTAATTGATTTCACAGGTTAAAAATTCATGGGCTTGAAAAAAATGAAATTATTGTGTTTTTTTTTGTTGCTTACTGCAAAATAAATATTTTTCGGAGGATGTGTGTAAAAAAAACTATTTGACAAAAAAACATATAAATTTTTTAGTAGTAGCTGTGCGCTACTAATAGTAACGCAAGTGATTATTGCTAAGGAGATTAGAGATGGCTAAAGATGCTCTTTTGACAATGCTTAGGGAGATCGACTTAAGTGAATTGGAAGCAAATATTTATATCTGGCTTCTGGAAAATAAACGCAGCACCGGTTACAAGATCGCCGGACAGGTCG
This sequence comes from Candidatus Cloacimonadota bacterium, assembly GCA_021734245.1. Lineage (NCBI taxonomy): Bacteria > Pseudomonadati > Candidatus Cloacimonadota > Candidatus Cloacimonadota bacterium. The sequence goes on from JAIPJH010000032.1 coordinate 28,951, forward strand.
GAAAACCGGTGGCAAACACTTACAAAGCTTTGAAAAGTTTGCATAGAAAAGGTGCAGTAATCAGTGATGAAACGAAAGGTACAACCTATTTTGATACAATTCCTGTGGAAGAATTCCTGAACAAACTGCAAAGTGAATTTACCCGGAAAAAAGAAAAAATCATAAGTGAAGTAGATAAACTGGAAGTTCATCAGGAAAAGAAAGGAATTTATGAACTTGACTCGTTGGAATTGATGTATGAAAAAGCCGTGAATATGATCAAAACTTCCGAAAAGTGTTTGCTTCTGGATGGCCATCCCGCGCCTATGAACATGCTGAAAAAACACATTGAAAATAAAACAAAGGAAGACATTCCTATTTTGTTGAAAAACTATGATGAAACAAAATTTGAAAATGTTCGTCAGATTAATAATCCCCAGACTGAAATTCACCTGGGAGGATTGCAGGCACAATGGTTAGTATTGATAAAAGATGCTGAAGAAGCGATGATCGTGATTTTTGATTTGAGTGGAGAAGAATTGAAACACTGCATCTGGATTCGCGATCCTTACATTTCACTGATTCTATTTAACGGATCTATTCTTGAATTTAATCTCACTGATGTTTTCAAGGAAGTGTATAGTGAGAATAAAAACAAAATAGAAAACATTAAACAGATAAATCTCAGTTATGAACCAATCTTCAAACTTTTTGTTGAAGCTGAAAAAAATATTTTCGGAGGTAAAAAGCAAAAATGAAAAAAATTTTAGTAGCTGGGGTTCTGATTGTAATTTTAGTTGCTTTTGCAGTAAATTTACAAGCCAAGAACTTTATGTGGGAAGTTCAGGGAGGAAAGAACAAAGCTTATCTTTTGGGATCGAACCACACCATGCCCAAAGATGTTTATCCGCTGGATGAACAGATCGAAAAAGCTTTTGAGGAATCAGACAAACTTGTGGTGGAAGTTGATGCAACCAGCATCGATCAGCAGGAAGTAAATAATTACATTGTGATGCACGCTATCTATCGAGATTCGATGAATCTGAAAACAGTGTTACCAGATGATGTTTACAAAACAGTGAATGAAGAGATAATGGAATTAGGATTTCAAGATGATCAGGTGAAGGTATATAAACCCTGGTTCGTAAGTATAAATCTATCTCTGGGAGCATTACAGAAAATTGATGTCGAGAAGGATCAGGGAATCGATCTACACTTTTTGAACAAAGCAAAAGAACGTGAAATGCCTGTTTTGGAATTGGAAACTGCTATATCACAATTCAAGGCTCTTTCCTCTATGGATGAAGATGTACAGAAAGATGTTCTGATCAATTCACTGGCTGAACTTGATGATATTCCCAAATTTTTCGACAAACTTCTGATAGCATGGAAAGATGGTGATGCAGATAAAATGAACGAATTATCCCGCCTTAAAATATTGGAAGCCGAGGAAGAACTACCTGGAATTAGAGATTATTATAATGAATTATTCCTGAAACGTGATAAAAAGATTGTTGAGAAAATTGCTGATTATCTGGAATCTGAAGAAGAAAATACATATTTCATAATCGTAGGTGCTGTCCATTTAGTTGGAGAAGACGGTCTGTTACAGATGCTGCAAGACAAAGATTATAAAATTGTGCAGGATTAATTCACACATTTCCTTCTCCAGGGAGAAGGAAAAATAAAATCCAGTAAGGAGGATATACAATGGATAAGAAAAACGCTGCTGCTCTACTTATCGGCAGTACAATGATCTGGGCTGCTGTCATCGTAGGTTGTGCACTGGTTCTAAAAGGGCTCTTTTTAGTTTTAAATGGGTAAATAGCATTTATTGATCAACCTGAAATCAAGTTTTCCGAGTAAAAGGAAGATAATAGTTTTAAAACAATCAAAAGTTTTAAATCCTCTTGCCTTTGCTTTAGCAGCCTG
>JAIPJH010000033.1 GCA_021734245.1 Candidatus Cloacimonadota bacterium
CAATAATTTTCATGGGATTATCTCTCTCAGGAATTGGCCTGGACTCTAATTTTTTGGGGGAGATTTTCCCACTATGGTATATTTGTATAGAAAATAATTAGTTAACGTAAAAAAAAGAAGGTTTTGTGTTACAGAACCGGAATTTGAAACAGGAGGAGCAGATAATTTTTCAATTTATGATATTTCCTTAAATCCTGACAATTCGCAGGAAATGTTTATCGGTTGCAAAAGCATGGCAGTTTTTAAAAGCAGCGATGCTGGCAATCATTGGGAAAGTGCAAATGAGGGAATTGCAGTTTTGTGGATAAATGATATTGCTGTAGATCCTACAAACTCCGAAAACATTATTGTCGGGTTTGAAGCGGAAAATTCCGGTGGCTGCTACATGTCTTATGATGGAGGAGACAGTTGGGAAATTGTGGAAACGCTTCCTGCGACCAGATATTCTGCTGTTGCTTTTGATATTAATGGAAATGTATTGGCATGTTCAGAAGGGCCAACCACTGTCGGGCAGGAAGGAATTTATCGTTCCACAGATGGCGGAGCAACCTGGACAGCTACAGGACCAAACCTGGGACCGAATTTTGAAACCCAGCTGTGGGATATCGAAGTTTCGCAAACCGATCCTGATCTGTATTTTATTTCGGGAAATCATTTTGGAAATGGTGGTTGGGCAGCTACGGTTTATAGAACTTATGACGGTACTGCAACAGATTGGGAAGAGGTTTACATCGGACCTGATAATTACGAAATACGTTCCATCGATCTGGCAAATTCCAACGAGCAATTTGTTTATGCCGGATATACAACTTTCAATGTAACTGGCTCCTTAATCCGAAGTACAGATCAGGGAAACAACTGGACAGATATAAATAACGGTGTTCCGCAGGATTGCTGCCGAACTTATGCTGTAGCAGTAGATCCAACCAATCCTTTAAAAGTATATGCCGGTTGCGGTGTTTATTCCAGCGGATTTCATATTCTGAAGACAGAAGATGGGGGAGATCAATGGGACACAGTTTACACAACTTCTTCCGATATCACCAGCATCATTATCGATCCTGATAATCCGGATCATCTTTATGCTGCTGCCCGAACTAATGGCGTGATAATGAGCAATGATGCCGGAATCGGCTGGCAGGATGCCAGTGATGGATTAGCTGTCGGGTCGGAACTATCACGTTTTTCCAATCCTTTCGAAGAAGATGGTGAAACAAAATTCTATTTGGGAACATACAACAGAAGTGCCTTCAAAAATACGATGGAAATATCATCACAACTCAATCCACCCAATAATGTTGTGATCGAACTGGTCAACTTCAACGATGTTTATCTCAGTTGGGAACAGCCCGATCTTACTTCTGCAACTTTGCTGGGTTACAATATTTATCGTGATGGAACAATAATTTTTTACGTTGATGATGCCAATGTCTTGGAATATTTAGTGGAAGGGCATGATGCTGGAGTTTATCAGTACTATCTTACTGCCCTTTATGATGAAGGTGTATCTTCTCCAGTTGGAAATGCTGATATAACAGTGATTCTGCCTGCTCCCACAAATGTTACAGCGACAGTGAATTGGCCGAATATCCTTATTCAATGGGATGCACCAACTGAGAGCAGATCGCTTGAATCTTATAATGTGTATCAGGATGATGTTCTTGTTGCGAATGTTACTTCTACATTTTATCTTCATCTGAATGTGCCGGCTGGAACGTGGATTTACAATGTGGCAGCAGTTTTCACAGGAGGCTGGGAAGGTGAATGGTCGGAAGATGCTGGTGTGGTTGGAAACGAACCTAATCTGCTTCCTTTGACTACTAATTTGAAAAGCAACTATCCTAACCCATTCAATCCCGAAACTGAGATCAGTTTTTCTGTATCACAAACGTCCTCGTTTGTGACTATTAAAGTCTTTAATATGAAAGGGCAGAAAATCAAAACTTTGATCAATGAAATTCTTCCAGCAGGAAACCATTCAGTTATCTGGAATGGAACAGATGATGAAAACAAAAATTGTTCCAGCGGAGTTTATTTCTACAAAATGAAGTCGGGAGATTATCAGCAAACCAGGAAAATGATCCTGTCGAAATAGTCCTTCGGAATTTCACAGGCCAGGTCCTGCTGAAATAGTCCTTCGGAATTAAGAAATCAAAACCTTGCGGATGGTCATTCGACCTCCGCAATGGTTTTTTTTTCAACCATTCGTAAAGTGTGATAGCATTCGACCTTCGCAATGGTTTTTTTTTCAACCATTCGTAAGGTCTCATAAGTTCGACCATTACGAAGGTTTCAAAAAACACTTTCTAACAATTCCTGGATGATGTTTTTCTTTTCTAAAGCAGTCGGATGCTCTGTGTACAATCAACTTTTTTGGGGAGTTGTGTTTTGCTTTCCAACAACCTCAAATTGCTGAATACACTCCACAACAGATAATGAGGGAAAAGCTGAAAGTCCCCTTTTTCCCAGCATTTATGAATTGGCACCGTTTATGCTAAAGTGTTAATAAGGGGGTAGTAATGAAAAAAACAATTCTGCTTATTTTATTTATTGTAGCAACTTCGAGTATATTTACCATGGAAAAAGATTTTTTGGTTACTTTACCAGCAGATCTAATTGTACAAAGCAACTTGTCTTTTGAGATTTATTACCAATCGCAAAAGGAAATAATCGCAAAAGTCTCTAAGAATGATTTAGAGCAATTGAATACATCAGGAATATATTTTAAAATTCTGGATGAGTTTAATGAAAATGAACAGTATTATCTTATTACTGATCTGCAAAATAAATATTGTAAATTTCCTTCCAGGTGGGGACGATCAATTTATAACTTCTCGAATTCTGAAATAATAAGCAGTAATGATTTTCCAGTAATTGAAATCAGTAAATCCAAATACGAATTTGTGAAGCTTTCTCCGCATAAATTGAAAAAGCGCAATGTAATATATTCAGGTCAATCTGAACGTTCAAGAGATCTGATCGATGATGTGATAGCAGAAGTAAATCAGGATTCGATCTCCTACATCATCCAATCTTTACAGGATTTCGATACTCGTTATGCACTGGCAGATAATCGAGATGAAGTTGTGAACTGGATACAAAATCGCTTCCTTGAGCTTGGATTTGTAAATGTGATTATTGATTCCTTTTACTGGAACAATACCTGGCAGAAAAATGTGATCGCTATCTGGGGAGGTAATATCGATCCAGATAATTATACGATCATTGGAGGTCATCATGATTCCATAACGAATATAAATCCATTAGTTTCTGCTCCCGGCGCAGATGATAATGCTACTGCCTGTGCTTCAGTTCTGGAAACAGCCCGTGTGTTAAAATCAGTAAATTATCAACCTGTTAATTCTTTGATGTTCTGCACTTTTGCAGCGGAAGAATTTGGCAAGATTGGTAGTGAGAAAATGGCTGATAGTCTAAGTGCAGAGAACTGCAAAATAAAAGGTATGGTCAATAGTGATATGATCGGTTTTAACACAAGATTGCCTGGAGATTGGATAGTATGGATCAATGAATATTCAGGTGCAGAATACCTTACAGATCTGGGAATTGATCTGATGACACAATACACAAGCCTGAACTATGGTGGTTCACTTCTAAATAATGGCGGTTCAGACAGTTACAGTTTCTGGCAGGCTGGTTACGATGCCACCTGGTATTTCGAGGATGAATTCAATCCTTATTATCACAGCGAATCCGATGTTTTAGGTAATATGGATCTGGAATATTGCACCGAGATTATTAAATTAAATACTGCCACTTTCGTTGTGCTGGATCAAAAGCCGAATTTAATCGAAAATTACAGTTTGTTTGATATTGGAAATGGAAGTGAATTGCTGTTGGAATGGAGTCCAGCTGATATGATAGATCTACTTCATTACAAAATTCATGTGGGTACGGAATCTGGAGTTTATACATCAGAATATACAACAACGGATACAACTTTCACAATTTTCGGTTTGGAAGAAGGTGTAGAGTATTTTGTGGGAGTAAATATTGAAAACACTTCTGGTGTGAGCGGAATGATTGTAGAAAGATCATGTATTCCATTATCAACACCTCAAATACCATCGGGTTTATTTGATGAACCGGCTTTGAACGCTGTTCAACTATTCTGGCAGGAAAACGAAGAACTTGATTTGTGGGGTTATAATGTCTTTAGAAGTGATGATGAAAATGGACAATTTGTGCAGATCAATCAGGAGATTGTTTTAGAGAACGAATATATTGATGATTATAACGGAACAGATTTTCAATATTATGCAGTTACGGCTGTAGATTTCGATAATAATGAAAGTGATTTATCTGAAATTATCATTTCCCGAGCTGTCACTTTGAATTCCGGTATTCTTCTCATAGATGGAACGCCTGCCGGAAACGGGAGTTATGGAAATCCATCAGAACAGGAATGTGACGATTTTTATCATACAGTTTTAGAAGATTTCAGTTTTCAGGAAATTGATCTTGAAGATATTGATCAGTTCTTTCTGAAAGATATTAGTATTTATTCTACAATTTTAATACATTTTAATAAAAATTTGACTCCCTTTTTGGGTGATACTCAGATCGATGAATTAAGAAAATACCTCGATTTTGGTGGTAACATTCTGGCTACTGCCACTAATCCATCAGATATTTTCGACCAATACTGTGTGCATCCACATAATTTTACTTATGGAAATTTTTTATTCGATTATTTTAAAATTGATCTTGTAGATTATGAAAGTTCTGGAAGGTTTTTTTATGCTGCTCCTGAACCCGGTTTTAATTATATTTCTGTAGATACCACAAAAACTTTAGTGGGATTGGAATATCACCTGACTAATGTAGAAGCTGTTCATCCAAACATAGATGGTGATCTGCTTTATTCTTATGGAAGCAATTTTACCAATAACAGCAGTTTTGGGGTGATGAATGACGAACCTGTAGCTGTGGGATATTTTGGTTCTGATTTTAAAACTGCTCTTTTCAGCTTTCCTTTTTATTACATGAACGAGCCTGAAGTGAAACTACTTGTACAATCTATTCTCATCGATCATTTTGGAGAATTTGTGCCAGAAGATCAAAACATAATCTCCCCGAAGCCAAATTGTATGTATGGAAATTATCCCAATCCTTTTAATCCGGAAACTACAATCAGATTTTCAACCACGGAGAGTACTAAGAATACAGAGATTTCTGTTTATAATATGAAAGGTCAGAAAGTGAAACAGCTTGTCAGGGGTCAGCTGTCAGCAGGTCAGCATTCAGTTGTTTGGAATGGAACCGATGAGAATAACAAACCTGTTTCTTCTGGAGTATATTTCTACAAAATGCAGGCAGATGACTTTATCAGAACCAGAAAGATGATCCTGTTGAAATAGTTCTTCAGAATTTCACAGGACAGGTCCTGCTGAAATAGAAATGTAAAAACCTTGCGGATGGTCTTTCGACCTCCGCAATGGTTTTTTTATTCAACCATTCGCAAGGTCTCATAAATTCGACCATTACGAAGGTTTTATTTTACAGCTTTCGCTTCAACTTCGGAATGTACGCAGTTCTTCCGAATGTTGAAGAAGAAACAAGCATTCAAGAAATTCTGATTCTTCAATCTAAAACCCCTCTTCGAAACTTCGTTTCTCATCTCCCCTTAACAAGGGAGAAATAAGGAATCTGATAATTAAATAAATCTTCAATCGTAAATCTTCAATCGTAAATCTTCAATCTAAAACCCCTCTTCGAAAATCGTAAATCTTCAATCGTAAATCTAAATATCAACATTCCGATGATCCCGAAATTCTTCGGGAACAATCAGAAGTTTTATTCTTGATATTAACATTTTTTAATTTTTTACTGGCATAAAAGTTGCATCCGTTTAATATTTAAATGTGAGGTGAAAAATGAAAATTAGAATATTATTGTTATTTATTGTCTCAATTGTATTCCTGAATGCACAGAATGTGTTCCTCTGGGATCGAGATGGAGACAGTACAATTATGAATCCCGAAGATCCCTGGCAATTTATCGGTGTGGAAGAGCATATCGAAAATGCGTTGATAGCCAATGGAATCACTCCGACAGTAGATTATTTTCTGCCGGATGATCTGAGTTCTTATGATATGATATTTGCTACAGCCGGCATCTGGTGTAGTGGCTGAGGTTGGACACCACCGGAACCGGTCGGTTCTGCTGATATTCAAAAACTCATAGATTTTATGGATGCTGGTGGTTCACTTTACATCGAAGCAGCTACAATTGGCTCTGCCGGATACACGAATTTTTATCCTTATTTAGGTTTAGGAAATAATTCTGTTTCGGTAGCTGGCTACAGTTTGATCGAATCAATGCACGGTGTTGATAATACTTTTCTGTCTGATCTTTCCATGCAATACATGTATGGTTCAAATTCCGATTATGGAATTGATGAGCTAGATGCAGGAAGCGCATCTCCACTGATGCAGTCTCAGGATAATAAAAATCGCGTAGTAATGTATGACGCAGGAGATTACAGAGCTATAACATCATCTATTTTCTTCAGCTCTCTGGTGGATGGAAACGATACAAAAAATGAAGTAATGGAACAATATTTAACCTTCATGGGTGGCGATCCATCGGCAAATATCTGGGTGGAAAACACAACTTTGGATTTTGATGTGCAATTTGCCGGATATCCTTCCACTGAAATTTTGACGGTATACAACACTGGCATAGAAACTCTGGAAATAACTGATATTACCGTAACCGGAGATGCTTTCAGCTACACAGGTAATACAACTTTTTCAGTTTTGGGTGGAGAAAGCACGAATCTGGAAATTGTGATGAATGCTTCCGTAACCGGAATTTACGATGGTGAAATGACCATCTACAGTAATGATCACGATCAACCAGAACTTGTCATTGATCTTTCCGGAACTTGCGTTCAACCACCTGTTATCGGTTATTCTCCCGGTAGTTTTGCGGTTACGATGAATCAAAACGAAACATTGGAACAGACACTTACGATTTCTAATAGCGGTGGTTACGAATTGGAATTTACTCTTTCTTTGCAGGAAATTATAAGAGAAGTGGACTGGCTTCAGCTTAACATTAATTCCGGTGTTGTAGATCCTGGAACGGATAATGAAGTGATACTTACTTTTGATAGTGCTGGTCTGCAGGAAGGTGCTTACGAGGCTGAATTGATCATCGATCATAACGATCCTGCTGAAGATGCTGTTATCATTCCAATTAATTTGATCGTAGAACCTTTGAATGCAAATAATATAATTTCCAATCAGAGAACGATCCTGGGAAGCAATTATCCCAATCCTTTCAATCCCACAACAACAATCGAATTCGCAGTTGATTCACCAGGCTCAGTATTAACTGAAATTAAAATTTACAATTCCAAAGGCCAGATGATAAAAACTCTGGTAAGCGATTATCTTGCAAATGGAATTCATACTGCAACCTGGAATGGAAAGAATGAAAAAGGAAGTGAAGTTCCCAGTGGAATTTATTTCTATAAAATGAAGTCGGGAGATTATCAGCAAACCAGGAAAATGATCCTGCTGAAATAGTCCTTCGGAATTTCACAGGACAGGTCCTGTTGAAATAATCTAAAAAGATATATTTTGGCTTCCTTGAGAAATCGAGGAAGCCTTTTTTTTATTTCAACAGCAAAGTTTTTATCATTTGGGAATGATCAGCTGTTTTCAGTTTGATGAAATATATTCCGGAAGCAGCTTTTTTATTGAATTGATCTGCTCCATTCCATTCGACTCGATGATTTCCAGCGGTCAGTCTTTCATTCAAAACAGTTTTAACCAGTTGTCCTTTGATATTATAAACTTCAATTTTAACATTGCTTTTTGTAGCAAGATCAAAACTTATTACAGTTTTAGGATTGAACGGATTTGGATAGGTCGAGAATAAACTGATTTGATGAACATCATTTGGAGTATTTGTAAACTCGTTTCGAATTTCTACGTTTCCCTGCAGAATTCGGTTTTGAGAAGGTGAAAAAGAATAGATGTAAACATTGTTTACAAGGTTACACCAGCTGTTACCATCCAGATTTATACTTGCATAACAATTTGCTGGCAATGAAGTTAGGTCAAACTCCATAGTAATAGAATTCATATTGGAAGGTTTCAAATAGAAATCCCATGAAACTGTATCTGCTATGCTTGCATTCAGAGATGGTTTGAATTCCTGCTGCAGTTTGCGATATGGAAATGTATTTACACCATGCTTATCAATGAGCAGTTGCATGTTATCTGCAAAAGGGGGATTCGGAGGTTCGGGAAGGTCAAATCTATGATCGAATTCTACCGAAGCCTGATTCGATGTTCCCAGAATAAGATTATCTGAATATTCCTGCGAGGCAGTAATTTCGATCTGCCAGTCAAATGGAGCAACCGAAGGATTACTATGATTGAAGGGTCGGAAATTACAGGAAAGCTCATCATTTTGCGAAGTATAAGAATAAATATAATATGATTTTCCCGGCAGCATTTTTTCTACTCTTTTATAAGCACCATTTTCAAAAGTATAAACGCCATCAGCTATTTTTCCAAGAATTACCATGTAGGGATAAGTTCTTGAATATCCATTTAAATTGAATCGCAGATCATAATAATCGTATTCACAAAGATGTGGATTCGGTATCAGATTCCATTCCGGGTGAAGATCAACGGAAATGGAATGAGTAGCTATCGGTAATGTTGATTCAAAAACAAAATCCTCAGCACTCTGCAGCCAGTATCCTTTGCCAAATTCAAAACTGCTGGTTGGCTCATATTGATAATGATCAATCTGAGAATAAATATTTGATTCATTGCCAAAAACATCTTCCACATCAAAAGGAACATCAGAATACCAGGGATTGGCAACTAACTGCCAGCCGCTCGGTCCTGAAAGTGAGTTATTGCTGGGCACAATGCCGGTTTGAGAATAACTGACCGCTTGATTGGGATTTCCTGCAAAATCGTAAACTGTCAATTCCACAGAGGCATCAAGCATCGTTATATTATCCGGAATTTGCCAGGAGTAGTTGTTGGAAGAAGGTGAAATGTGCGATGCAATGGGAAAGGTAGTTTCCGAATTTACAAGATTAAGTTCCAGCTGTTCTATCAAATTGCTGTTATATGTATTCCAGTTTATGTTCATTTCCGATCCGGCTGGAAAAAGTGTATAGGATGGGATAACCACATTTGCAGATGGATTATAACTTCCCCAACGCAGAATCAACGATTTTTCCACTTCATTTTCCAGGATGACGAACATATCACTATCTTGTAAATTTCTCACCTGCCCTGTTACAGGATCTTCCAGATAAAGATTACCACGTTCACCTGTAAAAGTTGGATCTAAACTTATCCGATAACTTTCATTAACGGTATTGGAAACAAGCCGCAAATCCCAGGAGTGAAAAAGGATCTGCATGTTTATCTCATTTTTTATATTTCTTTCCAAATGCATTCCATTAGCACCCCAATCGGGTTCATAAAAGCTGGCGAAAACATATTCCGGTAATATGCTGAAATCTTTAGTTACATCATAGTAATCATCATAATTTGAAGTCGCATAAAAATTCATCGAAAACCAGATCGTGTCCATTAGAGTTTCAGATTCATTTTTAACCGATAAATAATAAATATCTCTAGTTTTACAAGATATGTTGGAAGGTTCGAAATATTCATTCCCTTCATTATTTACATAACCCAGTTTAAATTGATAAAAACGATTATTTTCCAGATTTTCCAAAACATATTCGTAGGTCTGGTTTGGAATTGTGGAGCCCTGTAAAGCAGGATTTGTCTGCCAGCTGTCGATTAAAATTAAATCTTCATCGATAACTTGATACAAATTAAAACCCTGATTTCCAACCTGCTGTTCTGCTGTCCAGGTAATAACGGCTTCATTATCCAGGCCATAAGCATTTTGTTCAGCAATCTCTACAGGTGCAGTAAGAATGAATAATTCAGATGATTCAGCGGAGACATTTCCAGAATAATCTATTGCCCGAATTCTGAAATAATATTCCTGGTTGAGTTCCAGATCGAATATAGAATAAGAGTCATAATTTGGATCTGCGAGCAAATACCAATCATCTCTGGTATGCGAGACATAATTTGTTGGAGTTATCGGCTCGGTAGCATACATAATTTCGTATGAATAAAAATCGTAGCAGGAAACGGGTTCCCATTCCAAATTAATAAAAGTTGAATATTGATCTGATATAATAAAATCTTGTGGTGTAGCAGGAATCTCATTATCATCTGGTGGTAAGGAATTCTGTAAAGCAGCAGTCATGGCATCGATCCAGGGTGTGTAATAATCGATCGTGTTCTGGAAAAGTTCATCATAATTGAATTGCTGCAAATTGGCATCATATCCATAAAACCAGAAATACTGCTGTTCATTTTCTTCGTAGGCATTGGGAAGTTCATCCATCTCTATATGAAAAAATGGTTCAAAAACGTCGTAATTATTCCAATCATCTTTTGTATAGATCATCTGTCGATTTCCCGAATAACCAGGAAGATCAACATTGTCGTTTACAGGATAATGTCGTCCAAAATCATCATAAAAATAGAAATCATACAAATTATAATTTACTGAGTAGTAGTCATTTAAATAAACAGCCGAATGAGTTCCTATCGAATTTTCTTCCCACATCAGATGATCAGATTGATTTATGATATCATCATGCAGACTCGAAAGATCTCGAATTGGCAGATTGGGATTGCTGCTGTTGCCGGCTGAAATTTGACAGTCTGGATGATTATCGTGTCGATCCCAGTCGTAGCTGTGAATTTGGGTGGATAATTCCCTCATACTAAATTCAGATCTGATCAGATCGCAGGAAAGCTGATAAGCTCTGGTTAAGGCATGTTCTTCAATTCTGGAAGGATCGCTGAGAGATTTGGAATTACTGTAACCTCCCTGTTCTGTCCATTTCACTTCTCTGCCGGCTCCGTTTATCATCAGGAATTTTGCATCCCATTTAACGAAAGCTTCAGAAGCCATTGGCGGAACGATAAAATCGTCATTCGGATGTGGAACAGTAATTATTATTGGATTGGAAGCTGATGGATTGTAAACGTACAATCCCCAACCAAAATCAAATGAACCAACCTCATCATCGTATGTTCCGGTCGTTCCGTTATCATCAACGTAATCCAGATTCAGAAGTTCACGGATCAGATAAAAAGTTTGATTTGTTTCTATATCGTTGAATTGAACAACTTCAAATGGAAGATCTGCATTATCGATTGAATCTTGAGCTGCATCAAAATCTTGTGCCAGGAACAGAGAAAAAATACCTTCCCAAACCAGAAGAAGAGAATCGGTGGCAATTAAGAAATCTCCGAAACCATCAGTTTGATTATCGTAGGGTGCATAAAGATTATAATCTTCATTGGCAATGCCTTCCGAGATGTGCGATAGCCAATTGTCGTAAGTACAGCTTGTAGTAGTTCCATATAAAAAGTCTTTAAATTCAGCAGTTTCTTCTACAACTGCAAAACAAGGCACGATTATCAATAAAATTGCACTTACAAACAAAAATCTCATTCCATCTCCCATTTCAATTCACATTTATCACATCATTCAGTTCATTTTGTCAAATGATATTTCAAGTTTATGCAAAATAAGAACCAGTTGACTTTGCGGATCATAAAAAAAGTATTTAACTTGAATTAATGAATTTGGATGGAATAATAGTTGCATTCAATAATAAAAAAAATATAGTTAAAGGAATTATTTATGAAAAAAATAGTTATTTTATTTCTTCTTTTTATTACTCTTCCGATTTTTGCCGAAACGCTTTTCTTCGATGATTTTGAAGCTGGTTTAAATCAGTGGACAGTACAGAATAATGGCGGAACCGGAGTCTGGCAGATATGGGGAACACCATATCCAAACACTTATACATTACCTGCTCCCTCAAGTGGTAATGTTGCTTCTGCTGATGCTGATGAGGATTATCCGATCGATTGTGAATTGATAATTGCTTCTCCTCTGGATCTGATAACTTATGAAAATATCTTTATAGATTTTGATAACGATTTCAATGCTATCGACAGCGATGACTGGGCTTATGTGGATGTAAGTAACGATGGTGGTTCTACCTGGAATAATGTGATCGCCTGGAATGATGATGTTCGTGAAACTCATGAATCGGTTGATATTTCCACTTATGCATCTCTTAATTCAAACGTGTTAATTCGTTTTTATTCTATTCAACCCGGCTGGGACTGGTGGTGGGCAATTGATAATGTTGAGGTCAGCGGAAATTTGGCAATTACTTATGATAATGATCTGGCAGCAATTGCAATAGATGGAAATACGCTGGTAAATGGTGGAAATTCTGAAAACTATGATATTACTGTAAAGAATGTAGGCGTTAACACACAAAATGATTACAGTGTTAAATTATATAAAAACGGTTCTACAGAAATTGCTTCATTAGATATAACAACACCTATTGCTGCTGATGAAGAAGTGGTTCATACTTTGGTCTGGCAGATTCCTGCAGATGAACCACAGGGTACAGTTACAATTCATGGGGAAGTGGAACTTGCCGGCGATGAGAATGCCAGCAATAATGACACGAACGATCTGAGTGTAGAAGTATTTCCTCCTGGAATTGTAGAAATTCAGGTAGGAACGGGAACCGAAAATAACAACAGAACTCCGGTTTGTTTCCAATATTTGAACAGTTTAACGGAAATGCTCTATTTTGAAGATGAACTTAATTACATGACCGGAATGATAACTGAGCTTACATTTGAATATGATTTTTCGAATAATATTTCCAACAGTCCCATTTCTATCTGGTTGGGAATGACTACTCAAACAAATCTGACTTCTGGTTGGATTCCATCTACTTCTCTTGATCTGGTTTTTGACGGCACGGTAGGCTTTGCCAGTGGAACTGGAATATTGAATATCGAACTTGATACACCATATTTTTATGAAGGCAACAATCTTGTGATGATGGTGCATCGTCCCATGGATACTACCAGTTATCCCGGTTCAGATGATTTTCTGCATTCCGAAACTCCGGCAAATCTGGATAGAACCAGATATGAACGTGATAATACAATGATTCTTGATCCTGCAAGTCCACCAACTGGTTACAGCTTCGAGAAATTTCCCAATACACTTTTCACCTTCTATCAGGGAGAAATGGGGAATGTGGAAGGATACGTGATGGACGATCAGAATAATCCTCTTTCCGGTGCAGATGTAGAGATCGAAGAATTACAAATGGTTACCTATACAGACAACCAGGGTTATTACTATTTTGGCAATGTGCTGGTGGGAACGTATAATTTTACCGCAAACAAATTCGGATATTCACCTCAAACAACTCAAGCAGAAGTTCTACAGGATCAGACCATTTCAATTGATTTTGCACTTCCAGCTCTGGGAACAGTTGATGTTTCCGGCCATGTGGTAGGAAGTGACGATCCCAATACAGGCTTGGATGGAGCATTTGTAACTTTAGACGGTTTTGAATATTACGAAATTTATACCGATGCCAATGGAGATTTCACTATTTCCGGTGTTTATACCAATATTACTTATGATCTGGAAATAGATTATGACGATTATGAAACTTTGTATGATGAAGTAGAGGTTGGTGCTGTAAATCTGGATCTGGGAACAATTACTATAAATGAAATGGCATTTCCGCCGGGAAATGTTGTTGCAACCCAGAATGATCTGCAGACGGAAGCTTATCTGAATTGGAATTCTCCCGGTCAAGGTGGAGGTGAATTCCGCTACGATGATGGAACGGTTGATTTTCAGATTGGATTCAGTACTACTCCGCCAAATGGAGTTTTTGGAGCAGCTTATCCTTACATGGCTGTAATCCAGGAAGTGCAATGGTATTTAACTTCAAATTTTGGCACTCATGATGATGTGAAGATATTAATCTTGGGTTTGGATGTCAATGATGAGCCGGATGTAGATCAGGTTTACCTTTCTACAGGTCTCATCGACAACATTGATGATGAATGGAATTCGTATGTATTGGATCAGCAGATAACAGCTCTGGGTGGTTTCTTTGTTGGTGTAATTACTCCAAACGAATATACTTCGGTTGCTTTGGATGATGGTGTTGGCGAACCATGGGTTTTTCAGAGTGGAACGCAATTTTCCAATGAAAACTGGTTGGGTGGAAACACTTGGACCGATATTGGCACGATTTCATCTATGTTCCAGAAGAATATGTTAATTCGAGCATATGGTGTAAACATGGGTCACACCGATACAGCTTTTCCAATTTTTGCAAAAAACAAACCTGATACATTCAACAACAGAGAATTTGAATCTTACAATGTGTATCGCTTCCAATCTAACCTGGTCAATAATCCCGATTTATGGGATCTGGTGGGCGAAGCAATTACAGATACAATGTTCACCGATACATCCTGGGCTTCATTACCTTTGAATACATATCAATTTGCTGTTACTTCTGTTCATACGAACGGTGTGGAATCGATGCCGGCATTTTCTGCTGAATTGGAAAAAACAATTGCGGGAAGTGATCCACAGCAAATTCCTGTCAGTTCAAATGAGCTATTTGCCAACTATCCTAATCCGTTCAATCCAAATACAACCATATCTTTTAATATTTCAGATGATAATTCTGGAAATGTTATTCTGGAAATCTTCAACATGAAAGGGCAGAAAGTAAAAACTCTGTTGAATGAACAAATGGAATCTGGTTTACACTTTGCCCAATGGAATGGAACAAACGATAGACAGAAACCTGTTTCTTCTGGAATCTATTTTTATAAATTGAAAACTGAGAATTATTCAAGTACAAAGAAAATGATTCTGATGAAATAATTGAATGAGACTCCACTTCAGAAGATCCGTCAGCTACTTGAGAGACTGAAGTTGAGACTTATATTTCTGAAGCTCAGACGGAACTGAACTCCAACGTTACTCAGCTAAGAATTGCCCCGGCAGAAGTCGGGGCTTTTTTCTTGATTTATTGAGCTTTTCGCTTTGGTGTACACGAAATGCACACCCTATGAATTAAATTAACATTTATGCTCAAAATCCAGTATTTTCGAGCATCTTCAAATTCCTGTAAAATGTTTGATCGAGCTGAAAATTTATTTTATTACAACTCACTAAATTATGGGAAATATTTTTTATCCAAGTTAAGTTTAAATATAATAAAGAGTTACAAAGATATTCTATGAAGTTATGATCGATTACGAATAAAAATAAATTAAATCTAAAAATTCGGAACGAAATTTGCAAACATTTATATTCGTATATATTTAAGGAGGAAGTAATGTTTAAAAAATGTAAAAATCAAAAAGGATTCAGTCTTATTGAATTGTTGGTAGTGGTTGTAATTATCGCCATTTTGGCAGCTATTGCTGTGCCAATCTACATGAATTATGTTCGTAAGGCAAGATCCACAGAAGCTCAGTCTGCGATTGCAGCTATCAGAAGTGCATACAGAGTACACTATCAAACTTATGGAACTACAGATGATTATGACATCGAAGATGCAATGAAAGATACCCAGCTTGGCAACAGAACCCTTAAGAACTGGGAATTCGAAGTTGTTGGTAACCCACCAGACAAGTACATCGCAACTTCTACAGATGAGTTTCCGGAAAAAGCCGGAAAGCAGGTTTGGTATGATAGAGATGATGCAACTTATCATGGTTATGGAATTGATGAAGAAGTTGACCAGGAAGAGGTAGTCGACTAAATCGGAGGTATCTTTTGACAATTAGAGAACTATTGCAGTTTACATCAGATGCTGGTGCTTCGGATTTGCATTTAAGTTCTGGTTCCGTTCCTATGGTTCGTGTATTGGGCAGAATGAAAAAACTAAATATGCCCAAATCCACTCCGGAAGAAGTGGAACAACTCATTTATAGCACAATGAACGACTCTCAGAAAACCATTTTCAAGAAGAAACTGGAGATTGACTTTTCCACAAAACTTGATGATAATACACGCTTTCGTGTAAATGCTTTTCATCAGGTAAATGGAATGGGAGTAGCTTTTCGTGTTATTCCGAATGTGATTAAAGATTTTGATGAATTGCATTTACCCGAGATCCTGGCGCGTATTGCTATGAGACAGCGTGGACTTATCTTGGTTACAGGTCCTACAGGAAGCGGGAAATCAACAACTTTGGCTACTATGATCGATTATATAAACGATCATAAACATTGCCACATTATTACCATCGAAGATCCGATTGAATTTGTTCACTACAGCAAAAACTCACTTATCAACCAGCGTGAAGTTGGACATGATACCTGGTCTTTTACTGCAGCACTTCGTTCTGCACTGCGTGAAGACCCAGATGTTATTCTGGTGGGTGAGATGCGAGACCTGGAAACAGTTTCTCTGGCTCTTACAGCTGCTGAAACCGGTCACCTGGTGCTGGCAACCTTGCACACAAGTAGTGCTACCAAATCGATCGACCGTATCATCGACATGTTCCCAAAAGAACAACAAGCACAGGTTCGGTCTATGCTTTCCGAATCACTTCAAGCGGTTGTAGCTCAAACGTTATTACCCATGAAGGACGATTCGAATCGTATTCCAGCTTTGGAAATAATGATTGCCAATGCAGCAGTACGAAACTTGATCCGTGAAGAAAAAACCTATCAGATCCCTTCTGTAATTCAGTCGGGAACAAAAGAGGGTATGCAATCTCTGGATCAATCTTTGTACAATCATGTGATGAACGGATTTTTAGACAGAAAAGTAGCTGAAGATATAGCAGATAATCCTAAAATGTTTGTTAGCGGTCTGGGCTTTTAGAAGATGTTTTGTAAGCTAAAATCTCAGACAGGATCGTTGCAGCTAAATTCTGCTGAGCATTCCTTTTCGATCTCTAAAAAACTGAGATCGGAAGCTGGAATTGGATTAATCTCGGTGGTAGCAGCAGCTTTCATCGTAGCTATCTCCATTGCAGGATTATTCGTGGCTTCGCATGTAACCAGATTCAAAGCTTTGGAAGTATTTCATTATCGAGTAGCTTTACTAAAAGGTCTGCAAAAAATTGAAGAGATAAAATTCCAGAATAGATTGAACGTGGAAACTGAACCTGTAAACATTGATGGTATCGGTTCTGAAGAATTCTATCTGGATGAATTGGATGGCGTAACTCTGAAGGGAAAAGTTCATGCTCCCTCTATTACGCATCACTCCGATGTTGTTGTTTCTCAATTTGCCAGATATCACAAAGTTATAGTAAAAGTTACTTGGTATGACGGCCCCAGATATTATTTCAATAAGGTTTTGAACAAACAAAAGCAACTTATTCTGAGAGAAGATTATTTCTACAGAGCAAGTGATGTGGGGCAATAATATTATGAAGAAAATTAGAAATCAAAAAGGTGTATCTCTTATAGAATTGATTGCCGGAATTCCGATCGCAACTCTTTTGTTTGCTACTTTGATATTGGCTATGGTGCATTTTGTAAAAACGTATCAGGAAACAAAATTGTTTCTGCAATTGCAGGAAGACCTCTATCAGACTATCGAATATATGCGTTATGGTCATGCACATGAAACCGAAACTGAAGGTGAACAATTGATCGGTTTGATGACAGCGAGAGATGTACAGCTCTCTGCTGCCGGAAATTATTTGCAGATTTTTCCTCTTATGACCAATCAGACTTATGCCGGTTCATTCTGGACCAGGTATACGGTAAATGATGATCATCAGATGGAAGTAAGAAGCAGATACGGGAATTCCAAAACGGTTGAAACTATGCTGATCTTTCCAAGAATGAAATTCCATGAAAATCAACAGAATGAACGTCCGAAGAAATTCGGAAACGAACCGCAGTTTGAAATAATGAACCCGCGCGATATTTGGACGGTTCACGTTGATGATGGTGGAAATGCCATGATGGTAGATATTAGATTGGAAGGAAAAGTTAGATATCGAGAAAGACAAGATGGGCAATCAACTAGAGAAGATATTGCGAAAAATACAAGAACGATTGTATATGAAACTTCTGTGTTTTTGGGAAATGCTGTACATTAAAAAAAGGAGTCAACTATGTTTAAAGTTTTTAAAAATGATTCCGGTAGTGCGATGATAGCAGCATCTGTTGTTGTTTCTGTTGTTGCTGTAGCTTCATCCTGGGCACTTATGGGAATGGTAAGTAACTCTGCTCTGCAGGTTCAGTTCGACCATGATGCTATTCAGGAAGAGCTGCTTTTACGCTCTGAATCCGTTCGAGCCCACCTGGCAATTGAAGATAACAATGGATCAGTTCCTCCTCCCAGAGGTGGGATCGATCTGAGGATCAAAGATTCTATCGGAAAACGTGATACTCAATATAATATCGTAAATAAGGTGGAACAGAAGAATGTGACCATTTTTATGGGTCAATCTACAGATCAGGTGCTTGCGATAAAATCTCTTATCAGTGCAAAGCATGAAAATGAAGATGGAAGTTATGATTCTCCTGTACAGCGTTTAACAGAAAAGTTGGTTCGTAATCAGAGCTTGGCTCAATATCAGTATTTTACTGATACAGAGAAATCTGAGAATTCAGATCTGCAGGAGGATATTGTTAAGTTCTGGGGACCGGATGTTTTGAGTGGCCCAGTTCATTCCAATGATGATATCTGGCTGCAAAATGCCGGTGGTGGCTGGCCAACATTCCATTCTATGGTTACTACTGCCAAAAGGTTCAGAGTGTGGCCTACAGGTGCACTTGCTGTTCAATCTGCACCTATGGGTGATATTTTTCTTGGTGGATACGCAGAAGAAGTTCCAGCAATTTTGTTTAATCCGGATGCTTCTGAACTACAAAACAATGCTGCACATATAGCTATCGGTGTAGATATTGTTTATGCAAAATTAAATGGTGGTTCTATACAAACCAAATTCGGCAACATTGTGAATGATGGTCAGGAAGATTTTGATGTTTATAGCTGGTATCCGCATAATCATTATTATGCAAATGATGTTATTAATAATGGTGGAAACTGGTTTGAAGATTCTGATATTGTCTGGACAAATGAAGTTACGATGTATGATACTGTCTGGTCAACTGGACCAACTCTTCCAATCTCTCCTAACGGCAACTCCTATTATTTTCCAGATTCTGAACTCTGGGTGGAAGGTTCGATGCAGGGCAAAGTAACACTGGGAAGCGGAAGACGTGTTTATATTACTGATGATATTACTTATGCAAATACAACACCTGGATCTCCACCTGATGATCCCAACAACACTAATTTAACTGATTTCTTTGGTTTGGTTTCAGAAGAGAAAATGATGATCCGTTATAAGCATAAAGATCCGTTCCTGGAGAATGAATTAAGATTTGGCAATTGCAACGATGTGTATCTTTATGGTGCATATGCTGCTATTGGTAATGGTGATCCAGATTTATACGGGGCATATAACTGTCATTATGATGGAATTTTTACATTCCAATATCAACATGGTCATGGTTCCACACCAGATTTTGCATCGATTAGTCCTTATACAATGATCGATACTGTTTACACATATATAGATTTGCATAAATTCATATTTCCAATTAATACTTATGTACCACCAAACATATTAGGATTTAATTTACATGGAAATTTACCACCATATGGTGGCCAAGATCCTGCCTGTGGCTTTCCATATGAAGATGATAGTTATATTTTTTCTTATCCCAATAATAATTCTGGTAATTATGCCTATCCTTATGGCACTGACTATCCCTGGTATAATCCGGTTTGGCCGGAATCTGAAGAAGACATAGTTTGGGAAAGAGGCGATCTCCATATCTGGGGAGCTATCGCTCAAAGAAGAAGAGGTTTTATTCACCGGTCTGGTTCTGATCCTTATAATCATCCTGGGAATAATCTATGGGAACTTGATGATTATACTTTCCATTATGATGGTATACACCCTTCCTGCGGATATGATAAGGATTATAATTACGATGATCGCTTTCTGTATGTACAACCACCAGATTATCCACAGGTTTATGAAGGCTGGGGCGGAGGTTTGTCTGCGCTTTCTTCCTTCGATAAACGAGCCTGGGGATTTTATTCACCAAAGGACTGGTAAAATCATCGATCGTTCTGAACTTATAGTAAAACAATGGCAGCGTTTTATATAAACGTGAAGATATAGATTGAAATGTTAAGATAAATAATGTGAGGTTATATGGCAAAAGAGAAAAAAGTAAAATTTAAGGAATCGATCGGACTTGATATCGGCTCTCACAGCATCAAGATGGTTTACCTTAAGAAGCTGCATCAAGGTTTCAAACTGTTAAATTATGAAACCCGATCGACATTACCGGATGGAGTAGAACCTAATCAGTCAGATCTTTCACGCGATAGATTTGCTCCTGTTCTTTCCGGTATGCTTAGATCAATGAAAATTAACCCCAAAAAGGTAAAACATATTGTTTCTTCTATCGGTGGAGATAATACCAGCATCAAGCAGATTAAAACGATATTCCTGCCCGATGAAGAACTGGAATCTGCCTTGTTCTTCGAAGCAAAAAAGCATTTACCCATTGGTGGTTCCGAAATGATTTTGGATTATCAAGTTCTAAGTGTGGAAGAAAAAACCAATAATATGAATATCTTGCTGGCTTCCAGTACAAAAGAATCACTGAATGGGCACTCCACTATTTTAACCAATGCCGGTCTTACACCCGGAATAGTTGATCTGGAATCGCTGGCAGTGGCAAATAGTTTTGCTTTGAACACATTTGTAGAAGAAGGGATTTACGTGATCTTGAATCTTGGAATGTTTAAAACAAATATGGTCATCTATGGTCCAAAAGCAAAATTCTTCTCAAGAGATATTAGCTGGGGCGGCTATCATATCACCAAAGATATCATGAAGCAGAAAAAGCTTTCCTATCAGGAAGCTGAAAAATATAAACTGGAACATGGTTTGATAGCTGAAGATGAAGAAAAGCAAAAAGATTCGATCATTGCGCTTGATATTACCGAGAAATCTGCAACTGAGATGATAGTGCAGGAAGTGAAGCGTTCTTTACGTTTTTATGTGAAGGAAGCAGGAAATAGTGATTTTCGTAAAATCTTAATGGTGGGTGGAACTGCAAAATTGAAAGGACTACCCGAGTATTTTACAGATCAGCTCAAACTAGAAACTGAAGTCTACAACCCATTTGTGAATCTTGAAAAGCCTGAAAAATTCAAGGACAAACAAGATCCGCAGCTTGCTTTGGCATTGGGTTTGGCAATGAGACCGGAATAAGGGAGCTGCTATGAATAATTTATATTTTAAAATTAATCTAAATAAATATGGAGAACTTCGCCGCAAGATCGAAAGTGAGAAGAAGACATTTATCTATACAGCTGTTACGTATGTTCTTATTTTCGTAATCGCATTAGGATTTGTGATTTCTTTCAATATGGATCTGAACAAAAAACTGGAAAGCAGAAAAAGACTATTGAATTCCATTCGAGATGAAATCAAATCTTACGAAGTAAGTGGTGAATTCCTTTCCAAAAAAGATCTTGAAAGATTAACCAAGATCAGTACGCAGCGTATTTTCTGGACCAGGAAGCTGGTAGCATTATCCGAGGTAACTACAGATAATATTGCGATCACGCATTTCTCGTTTAAGTCTGGTAGCCTAAGTTTATATGGAATTACGCGTATAGACAAGGAACAAAACGAGTTTGTACTTATCGATAATTTCATCAATCAATTGAAGAATGATGAACAGATCAATAAAGACTTCCCCGAAATTATTTTCGTCAAATCTCGTAGAGATATGGAAAAAGATGTGGAGATTCTCAGATTCCAGATCGATGCCATCTCCGAAGAGTTTGATGAAGAAGGTGGAGGTTTATAATGAAACAGAAATATCTTGTACTTTTGTGTTTAATGATATTATCGATGTTATGTTTCTATTATTTCAGTGCTCAGGGAATCAACAGCACGATCAGAGAAATAAAAAGACATGACAATACGATAAAAAAAGATCAGGACAAATTGAACAGTGCTAAAGTGTTGAATGAACAGTTGAAAGAAGTCTCCAAAGTTATCACTTCCAGTATGTCGGAAACCAAACAATTTACTCCTGGAGAAACCAATGAATTCATCAAAAAACTGGCTACTCTGGCCGATGAATACAAAATTGCTGTAAATACTATTTTCCCAAAAGTTATCGATACTTCCAACAGGAATTTATTAGAACAGCAATATACAATGATACTGAATTGTACTTTTATTCAGATGGGGCAATTCCTTTCCAAATTGGAAAGCTTCGACAATATCATCAAGATCAAAACTCTTGATGTGAGTCCCATCAAAATAGATAGAAAAGTAAATACGGAAATCGATGCTGTAACTCGATATCAGGTTACCATTGAACTCTCTACTTTCAAAATCGTGAAGGAGGCTTAGATGGAAGAAAAATATCTCAAAGATTTCGTCATAGCCCTGGTTGTTATTTCACTTATCCTTTTGATAGTGAAAGACATGAGTCTGTATTCCAAGACTGGAAATGTGCCGATGGAATCCAAATATAAAGAACTTGCTTTAGGAGAAGAACTTCTGCAGAATATCCATAATCTGGAAAATTCTATTAAAGAAAGAAAAGATTTTGTTTTTTCTGTAACAAAAGATCCATTGGAACAAAACCTGATCGTAAAAACTATTCAGGACCTGGAAATGCAATGGAGAGAAGAAGTGGAAAATATGGTAAGATTGGAATCTACCATTGTTCCTGAAGATGGAAAGAAGAAAGCTGTTATATCCTATCAGGGAATTACCAATATTTATGAAGTTGGCGATACTTTCAAAAAAGGTAAAATAACAGACATTCGTGCCGGTGAGATCAGCTATAATGCAAATGGAAAAACTCTGACAATGCAGATTCAGAAACTTCCTGAAAAGCCTGCATCGATTAAGAAGAGTGGCACAAACAACAAAAATAGAGAATATAATTGGTAATATAAAAGGAGAATGTATGAAAAAGTTCAATTTAAAAGAAAAAGCAATAATTTTGACGCTTTTCCTGTTCATTTTACTTTCTGCTGGACTTTCTGCCCAGGAAAGTGTTAATGAACTTCTAAACAAAAAGATAACTTTAGATGCCCAGGATGCATCCATCTCATCCATTATCACAACTATGGCTCGCATGAGCGATTGTAATATCGTTCTGGCCATGGGTGCTGCAGATCAGGATGATGAAGAGGGTCAAGAACAAAAGATAACTATCTCGATGAAAGATGTTCCAGTCGAACAAGCTTTGTCATTGGTAGTAAAATCGATTGGCCTTTCTTATCGTCTTATTGGTGAAAAAACATTCATCGTGGGTGATAAAGACAGAATTGACGAAGAAGTTGGTGAAAGATCATATATCATCAACCTGAATTATGTAGATGTAGAAAAAATAGTAGAAGCTCTTGCAATAATGCCTGGAATGGCTGTTCCTATTGCAGGTCAGAATGCCATTCTACTTCGAGCTAATCCTGAAACTTTTGCTGAGATCAACAACAGAATTGAAGAGATTGATATACCACAAAAGCAGATTGAAATTCGGGCTCGTCTTATCGAGATCTCGATTTCTGAAGCTCAAAAAATTGGTGTCGACTGGTCCAGATTGAATCAGCTTACAACTATCTTAGCAGAAGATCCTGTTTCTTCTACTGGTGCTGGATTACCCTACAACTTTAATGATGAAACTGGAAATGAAGCTTATGGTGATCTTTCTCCTTTCGGTGAAATGCCGGAAGATCAGTATTTCCAGAGAATGGGCGAAGATGCTTTCAAATTCAGTCGTCAAATGTATGCTTTTGATGTAACCATTGACTGGCTTCTGGAAAATAATGCAGCGCAGCTTCTTACAGATACAAGAATCACAGCTCTGAACGGTGAAGAAGCTGAAATCCATATTGGTGAGATCGTTCCTTTCGTTGTGGAAGATAATGAAAAGCAAATTCAGGTGGAAAGAGAAGAAGTTGGTATCAAACTTCACATAAAACCTAATGTAAATAAAGATGGTCAGATTACTGCTAAGATAGAACCGGAAGTTAGCTCTGTTATCGAATTGGTTGGCGGATACGTTCCCAGAACCAAGATTAGAAGGATCACTTCTACTGTCATCGTTCCAGATGGAAAGAAGATCATAGTTGGAGGTCTTTTAAATTCTAATATCACAACCAAAACAAACAAAGTTCCTTTCTTGGGAGATCTTCCATTTATTGGAAAATTGTTCCAACACAAAGAAAATACTGTAGAGAATACAGATCTTATCATCGAGATCACTCCTCATGTTGTTACAGCCAGCGATCTTGATTATGAATATGATATCGACGAAAGACTGGAACGTAATTTGATAAAAACAAAAGATGAAAACCAAGAGTAAATGGGAGGGATTATGAAATCTTTTAAATATCTCTTGATTCTATTGGTTTTATCGGCTGCAGCATTGTTATTTATAACATCTTGTGACGATAGAACAATGGAACCTGAAACTTTCTTCATTACCAATATGTCGGTAAATCCTGATACAATTTATGCAGATAATGGAATAACTTATTCTGAAGTTGCTGTTACCGTTAAAAACGAAGACAATTTTGCTGTAACAGGCCAGGAAGTTAATTTCCGATCATCAATTGGTAATGTTCTGTATTCTGTTCTTACAGATAGTACAGGAATTGCTCATTCCACATTCTGGGATGACGGCAATATTGGAACAGCTACGATAGACGCATTTGCAGGTGATGTTAGTGCTTCTAAGGATGTAGTTGTTATTGAAACACCACCAATTGAAACCATAAATCTGGATGCTCCTTTAGATGTGATTGTAGGGAAGGTTAATCTTATCAAGGCATCTGTATTGAATAATTTTGGCCCCGTTCCCAATAATACAATAGTTGTTTTCGATACAGATCACGGCTATTTCCAAACTGCTGACGGTACCGATCTGGGCAGTACTACCCAGGCTCAAACTTCAAATGGAATTGCCAAAGTTTATTTCAATAGCGGTACTCAAAGTGGATTGGCGACGATTACCTGTTCAGTTTCAAATGTTCAGGAAGTTGCAGAAGTACCTGTATTACCGGGAAATCCCAATAACATGACCTTGAACGCTGATCCGGTGCTTATACATGTTAATGCCAATGAGTCATCAAATATTACTGCCACAGTCAAAGATGTTTATGGAAATCCGGTATTACCGGGAACTTTAGTAACATTTGAATCAACAATCGGAACCGTTAATCCTTCTGATGCTACAGACGAATATGGTCATGCAAATACTACGTTTTCACCCGGCGTACAGGCTGGCTTGGCCGAGATCACTGCAACAGCAGATTCTGCCTCTGCTACAACTCAAGTTACGGTTATTAGTGATCAGGTTTATTCTCTGGCTTATGCTTTCTCCGGTCAAATTGATATCAACCTTCTGGGAACGGGTGGGAATGAATCAGTTGAAATCGTCGTTAATCTTTATGATTCGAATGGCAATTTGATCGACGACAATGATGATCTGGAAGTTTATTTCAAGTTTATCACAGCTCCAATTCCGGGAATAGGTGATATCGGTGCCAATCTTAATAATACGGTTTTCTATCCTTCTACTGATTCTGTTAGTGTTCAACCGGAAAACGGACAAGCAGTAGTCTCTGTCAGCAGTGGAACAAATCCTGGAACTGTTGGCTTGAAAGCTTATACTTACAATGCATCAAATAGTATGATTTCAGCATCAAAATCAAATATCGTAGTTCATTCCGGACCTCCCAATTCAATTGAATTGACAATTGGTGATGTGGATTCGGGAGAAAATATGGGTGGTGGTATGTGGCAGATTCAATGTGCTGCTATCATCAATGATGCCTGGGGTAATCCAGTAGATTATGGAACAGCTGTCTGGTTTTCTCTGGAAGATGCCGAATTTCCTGGAACTGATCCGGATTGGGCTGCCATTGGAGCTGAAGCTTATGTAGGGAATGAAAATACTTCCGGCGACTCTCTGGATGGTGTTGCTTATACATATATGAATTATGAAGGAAATCATACAAACGACAGTCTTGTTGTTTGGGTAGAAGTTTCCGGGCCTACTTCCACGTTTACAGATTCTACGGTTGTGATAATGCCTATTCAGTTTGCTCAGATCGATATTGTAGCTACTCCAAGTCACGTTGACTGGACGGCTACGAATAATCCAGAATATCAATACACTTTAGTTCAAATTCTGGTAACTGATGAGCAGAATAATCCGATCAATGGTCAACCTGTTTACATAACTTCAACACCGGGTGTGCCAGTTGCCGGGCCGAATAGTACCACGCCAAGCTTCATTGGTTATACCGGCAATGTTAATGGAATTCAAGGAATGCTTCATAAAAGCATTCTATTCTATAAATATGAATGTCCTGCACCAGGCTTGGTTCCTCCTGGAACAACAGATGCAGTAATTGTGGCAACGCTTCTTGGAACTGGAATTTCGGGAGACATAACTGTAACACTGAACCGTTACGTTCCATAAATAATAAGGAGATTTAATGAGCTTTAATCCTCAATTTGCTAGATTAGGTGAAATATTAATTCATCTGGGATTAGCAACAGAAGAACAGGTAAAAGAAGCTGTTTTAAAGCAAAACAACTTCAACCTGAAAATAGGTGAAACTTTAAGAAAATTAGGATATATAAGCGAAAAAGATCTTTTACAAGCTCTTCACCTGCAACTGGAATACGAGATAATAGATGAAGATGAGCTTTTAGATATCGATCCAGAAATCGTTAAATTGATACCCGAACCTTTTGCAGTGGAAAATCGTGTTATAGCTATCCGCGATGATGGTGATGCCATCATCGTGGCTATGACCGATCCTGAAAATATTGTGATTCACGACAGCTTGAAGAAGTTCCTGGATAAAAATATTAAACCAATGCTTATCGGAGAGGGAACTCTAACCGATACTTTGGAAAAATATTACAAAAGTATTCGAACAACTTCTCAGGTAGAAGATGCTGTAGGAAATTTTGAATTTGTTGCTGTTGATGAGGATGAAAATGAGATTACTGTAGACACAAAAAAAGATGCAGATGCTCCTGTTGTAAAACTCATCAATCTTATTATTACAGAAGCTATCAAATCAAATACAACAGATATTCACATTGAACCACTCACCAAAAATACACGTGTGCGTTTCAGAATTGACGGAGCCTTGCGAGAAGTGATGTCTCCTCCGATCGGATTGCATGCTGGTATGGTTTCTCTGGTAAAAGTGATGTCGAAATTGAATATTGCAGAAAGACGACTTCCGCAAGACGGTCATATTTCATTGAAAACTGCCATGAAAAGTGTGGATGTTCGTGTGTCTATTACTCCTACAGTTACTGGCGAAAAAGTCGTGATGCGTCTTTTGGACAAAGGTGAATTCGGTTTTACACTAACCAATCTTGGTTTTACCGAAAGTAATCTGCAGATGTTCAAGAAATGGATTCGTCGTCCTTATGGGATCAATATAGTTTCAGGACCTACAGGAAGTGGTAAATCTACCACTTTGCACGCTGCTCTTAAAGAAATCAAAGATATCGAAACAAATATTGTAACAGTTGAAGATCCGGTTGAATATCGCTTGGATGGTATTACTCAGATAGAAACAAACGCCAAGATCGATCTTACTTTTGGTCGTGCCTTGCGTTCGGTATTACGTCAAGACCCAGATATTGTACTCATTGGTGAGATCCGAGACGAAGAAACTGCTGATATTGCTATCAAATTCTCGCTTACGGGTCACCTTGTATTTACTACATTGCACGCAAATGACGCTCCTTCAACTATCACTCGACTTTTGGATATTGGCGTTCCTTCTTATCTCGTTGCTTCATCACTGAACCTGGTGATGGCTCAGAGATTGGTAAGAAAAGTATGTAGCCATTGTGTTTCAGATTACAATCCTACCGATGAAGAATTGATGGATGCAGGTATCAGTAAAGAAGATGCTTCCAAGATCAATTTCAAAAAAGGTAAAGGCTGTGTTCACTGCGATAATACAGGATACTCAGGTCGAACCGGTATTTTTGAAATGTTGGAAATAACAGCAGATGTCAGAAAACTAATATTTGATGGAGAAGATCAGGATAAAATTCGCGATGCTGGCCTTAAAAACAGCATGATGAATCTTCATGAAAGTGCGATGCTGAAAATGAAGGAAGGCGTTACTTCGATTAATGAAGTTATCAAACTGACCATCTCCGATTAACGTTGATATAAATCAAAAGGAAAATTTTGTATGGCTAGTTTTCAATATATAGTAAAAGATGCAAAAGGTGTAAGAGTAGAAGGGGCTGTCAAGGCTGCTTCTATGGACGAAGCTATCGAAAAACTCACCAAAGAAGGCAGCGTTATAATTTCAGTTAAATCTGCTTCCGAAGGTGCTTTTCAGGGCCGTCTGTCACTTTTTGAAAAAGTTCTTTTAACAATCTACAAAATCAGAACGGGCGTTAGCCTTAAAACTCTAGTTTTCTTTACTCGCCAGATGGCAACTATGTTTTCTGCCGGTCTCACGATCGAGAAATCACTTTCCAACCTGGCAAAAGAAGAAAAAAGCAAGAAATTCAAAAAAGTGTTAGTGAAATTAGCAGGAGATATCAAAAAAGGATTTAGTCTATCCGAAGCGATGGAGCAACATCCTGGTGTCTTCAATGCTTTGTATATTTCTTTAGTGAAAGCCGGAGAAGTTTCCGGTACACTTCATACTGTTTTGGATGAACTTGCAGAATATCAGGAAAAGATAGAGGATACACGAAGAAAAGTTACTTCTGCACTGTCTTATCCGATCTTTATTCTGGTATTTCTGGCAGTTGTAATCTGGGCTCTGTTCTATTTTATCATCCCTATGTTTGCAGGAGTGTACGAAAGTTTTGATGCAGATCTTCCCGGACCAACCAGGGCAGCTATTGCTATGAGTGAAGTGATCCGTGAACATATATTTCTAACTTTTGTAGGAATCCTGGCAGCATTTATGGCTTTCTTTCTCTTCTATCTTTCAGATCGTGGAAGATATGTGATAGATAAGATTATACTTAAATTGCCAGTAATTGGCAATTTGCTGGAAAACTCGATCATGAGTAAATTTGCGAGGACATTCAGTATCTTGATGTACGCTGGTGTACCGATCATGGAGACCATGGAATTGGTCGAAAATGTGGTGCAGAATGCCGTAATCGAGAATGCCATCCGTAAAGCCAGAGTGATGGTAAAAGAAGGATATAGTGTTGCCGGTGCTTTCAAAAAGACAGGAGTTTTTCCTCCAACTCTTTTGCAGTTGATGGCGACCGGTGAAGAAACAGGAGATATGGATGCTCTTTTAAGAAAAGCTGGTGATTTCCATCAGAAACTGGTAGACTCAGTTATCGAGCGTCTTACTTCTCTTATCGAGCCTATTCTAATTATAATTATGGCAGGAATGGTGGGATATATCATCATCATCATCTACTTGCCGATATTCAATCTTGGTCTGGCTATCAGTTCAGGTTTGAAGTAAATTAAAAATAAAATGCTCGGGTTTTGCTCGAGCATTTTTTTTGTTTATGACATTAATATTAAGTATATTTATCTTTCTACTGGGAATGGCTTTTGGAAGCTTTTTCAATGTCTGTATTTATCGAATCCCAGCAAGATTATCTTTACTTCCAAAATCTCACTGTCCCAATTGTGACGCACTAATCAAACCGCAGCAAAACATACCGATATTCAGTTATATTTTCTTAAAGGGAAAGTGCAGAAATTGTGGTTCAAAGATCCATTGGCATTATTTTATTGTTGAATTGATAACTCCAATTTTATTTCTACTTTTATTTCTGAAATTCGGATTTTCTCTATTATTATTGAAATATCTAATCTTTATATCTGCCGGAATAATCATTTTTTTTATTGATGCATTTCATAGAATAATTCCTGATATTATTTCTCTTCCATTAATAGCGATAGGGCTTGCATTTTCTGTGTTTCCAGGTAGTGACCAATCCCTGTTAACTTCTTTACTGTCAGCATTATTCGGCTTTCTGATATTTCTGGTAACGGGATATGTTTTCGATCTTATCACAAAACGTGAATCACTGGGTGGCGGAGACATTAAATTAATTGCTGCGATCGGAGCGTTCCTTGGAATATTCGGCTTGATATTTACGATTTTTGTTGCCTCTTTCTCAGCTCTTATCTTACTTATTATCATAAAACATGATCGCTCAAATGTATTTCCATTTGGGCCATTTCTCATTTTCGGTGCAACTTCATATATATTTGCAGGCAATATTATTTTTCAAACTTATTTAAATCTATTTTTCTAAAATATTGTAACATTTTTTTTCACCTCTGTCCCAATAGTTACCCATAATATTAGAAAATAAAAAAAACATAAAATCTCAGGCAAATTTTTAATGCGTTGCAAAATAAAATGATAGCATAAAATCACTGCTGTCCAGTTAAAGACAGTATGAAATCGTGAAGACGCAGATTATAAGTGGGTAAAATGGCATAAAAAATATTTTTCGATTTGAAATCGTAAATTCATTTTTCACCTTGCTCCATGGAGGTGGAAAATGA
>JAIPJH010000034.1 GCA_021734245.1 Candidatus Cloacimonadota bacterium
GTCGTGGTGTGGATAGTGTACACTTTAGATAAATTTCAGACTTATCCACGATTTGACACTATTTTTCACTTATGTTTTTCTATTCTCGCTTTATGAAAATGTTTCATAACTTTTCATAAAACATGTTACACTACCTAATCAAAAACAAGAAAACTCTAAGTTTATACTCAATGTCAAAACAATTTTTTTCTTGCCTGCTTTTGTTAATGAATTTTAGAGATTTCTCTATATTTAAAGGAATGAAAATGAAGCTGGCTGTTATTGGAAGTAAAGAATTTAAGGATTATCGAAAACTGAAATCTGTTTTGGATCAACTTTCGGGAATAACAGCCATTGTAAGCGGAGCTGCATCGGGAACAGATGCAATGGCTGCTCGATATGCAAAGGTACATAATATAAAATTAATCGAATTTCCTCCAGATTATAAGAATTATGGGGAAGAGGCAAAACATTTTCGTGATCGACAGATCGTGGAAAATTGTGATTCTTTGATTGCCTTCTGGGATGGTAAATGTGAAGGAACTAAATATACGATTGAATATGCTGAGAAGTTAGAGATTCCTTTGAAAGTAATAAGTATTCAAAGCTCCCCTTTGGAAGGGGAGAATCCCGAAATTTTTCGAGAAGAGGGGTTTTCTGTTAAATGAATTTTTTTTATGTTAAAATTTTATCGGAAA
Source organism: Candidatus Cloacimonadota bacterium (assembly GCA_021734245.1). Taxonomy (NCBI): domain Bacteria; kingdom Pseudomonadati; phylum Candidatus Cloacimonadota; species Candidatus Cloacimonadota bacterium. The sequence goes on from JAIPJH010000034.1 coordinate 678, forward strand.
ATGAACCCCCTCCCAGTGGAATATCCATAGGATTCCACGGGATATATTTAATTCCCCCTTACCACGGGGGACAATATGGAATAAAAGATTAAATGAAACCAATAATCATCGGAATTCACGGACTTAAGAACAAGCCAGCCAAAAAGCTTCTGGAAAGCTGGTGGATCAAATCCATCCGCGATGGATTGCAATATTATAATAATTTTCACGATAGCTTCAAATTTGAACTTTGTTACTGGGCAGATATGGAGTATGAAAAACCGCTCGATCCCCAAATGGAAGATGAAGATGATCCGTTGTATTTGAAAGAGCCGTATACTTCCTTTGAACCTCCCAAAACGGAAAAAGAGATCAATAATACAAAACGTAAAATTCTGGATAAATTGGAAATCGCAATGGATAATCTTTTCCTGCGGGAAGATGCCATCGAAGGTATTGAAAAAATTGCGGATCTCACAATCCGAAAAATGTTCGCTGATCTGGATACTTATTATCATGGAAATTGCAGTCTTAATCAAAATGAAAAAGCTAAAACAGCTTTTCGAAATCGGTTGGCTCAACTTCTAAAAAAATACAAAAATCATGATATCTTAATTCTTGCTCATTCCATGGGAACGATCATTTCCTACGATACACTTTTACACGTAATTCCGAATTTAAAAATTGATACTTTCATCACGCTTGGTTCACCTTTGGGTTTGCCGGTTATCACCAAAAAAATCCTGCTGGAATTGGGAAAGAAAATAGATGAAAACAGCCAGCCACCGGTTCCTGATAACATTAGAAATAACTGGTTCAATTTTTCGGATTTGGATGATAACATTGCTGCAAATTATAACCTGGCAGACGACTATAACTTCAATAAAAATGCAATGTTACCGAAAGACAATATCGTGAATAATGAATATATTTATGATGGACAAAAAAATCCGCATAAGGTTTATGGTTATTTGCGCACGCCGCAGGTTGCGGAAGCGATTTATAATTTTCTGAACAGGAAAGATTCATTCCTGACAGAAGTTTTAAAAAGGATGGGAATACGATGAAGAAATTAGTAATAATTTTGATAATAATATTTTGTTTTTCTTTAATTTCAGCGCAAACCTCCAAAATAGACAGCCTGGATATCCGCATTGAAAACACAACAGGAAAAGAAAAAGTAGATGCTTTGAACGATCTTTCCAAAGCTTACTGGCAGATCGATCCAACTTATTCTGTAGAATATGGCGAAACATCCAGAAAACTTGCCAGAAAAGAAAAATATAAAGCCGGCGAAGCAAAAGCACTCAATAATATTGGAGTCGGTTATTTCTATCTGGGCGATTCTGAAACAGGTATGGAATTTCTGATGGATGCTTTGGAACTAAGAAAGGAGATCGGAGACAAAAAAGAGATCGTTACCGCACTCAATAACATCGGAATAATCTACGATGCAATTAATGATTATAATAATGCTCTTAAATTTTACCTGGAATCACTTAAAATTGAAGAGGAGATCGGCAACGATAAAGGAATTGCTGGTTCTTTGAATAATATTGGAATTGTATACGAAAACCTCAGTAATTTCAATAAAGCGCTCGAATATTTTCTACGTTCTCTTCAGATTTATGAAAAGCTTGATGATAAAGTAGGAATGGCTGCTACATGTGGAAATATTGGCCTGATATATGGCGGACTTACAAATTATGATAAGGCTTTAGAATATCATTTTAAAGCCCTCAACATTTACGAGGAAGTGCAAGATTTGCGGGGAAAAGCAAATATTCTTGGCAATATCGGCATTATCTACGATGATCTGGGAAATAATGATATGGCTTTGGAATATTATTTGAAATCATTGAAATTTGAACAGGAGATTGGTGATAAAACTGGAATTGCAACGACTCTGAATAATATAGGTGTTATTTATGATACTATCAAAGAATATGAAAAAGCGATTGAATATTATCAAGGATCTTTAAATATTTACGGTGAACTAAACGATGTAAGTGGAGTTGCCGACGCCAATAATAACATCGGAGTAGCCTACAAAAACCTGAATGATTATAAAAAAGCCCTTAAATATCTTCTGAACGCTTTGGATAAATATCGAGAATTGGGAAGAGTAAAAGGTATTGCTGCTGCTTTGAATAACGTGGGAACTGTTTATTACGAATTGAAAAATTATTCCAAAGCTGAAGAATTTTTGTTAAATGGCTTAAAGCTTGCCAGACAGATCGAAATACGCGATCTGATCATCGAAATATATCTGCGTCTTTCCGATGTGAAAGTTGCTCAGCAAAATTACCAGGAAGCTTTAAAATATCACAAATTATATTCCAGCGTAAAAGACAGTATCTTTTCCAGTGAAAGAATGGAAATTATAGCCGGAATGGAAGCAACTTACGAAGTGCAGCTTCTTCTGGAAGAACGCGAAAAAGAAATTGAACTTTTGCAGAAAGACAATGAGATCTACAAACTGCAGGCAGAAAAGCAACGGTTGAATATGTGGCTGCTCTATTTTGGACTGGCAATTGTAATCGTGCTGGCTTTTGTCATTTTTTATCGTTATCGTTTGAATAAAAAAAATACCATCATCCTGGAAAAAGTAGTAGAAGAACGAACCAAAGATCTGCGGGAAACCAATGATCAACTGAAAAAAGAAATTACAGAAAGAAAACAGTTGGAAAATCAATTGATCCGTTCTGAACGACTTGCCGGTGTTGGTGAACTGGCAGCTGGAATTGCTCATGAGATCAGAAATCCGCTTGGAAATATCAGCTCTTCAGCTCAGATCTGTCTCAGCAAATACAATCCCCAAAACCAGATAAAAGATTTTCTGGGAATTATTCAGGAAGAATCCGATAAAGCAAATGCCATCATCAAAGGATTGTTAGATTTTGCCAATCCGCGCGAAGTAAAACTGAAAAAGGATTCTGTCTGCAAAGTTATTAAAGAAGTTCTTAACAGTGTGAATGCCAGATTGCAGGAAAATCAGGTGAATGTAGAACTGGACTGTTCAACCACAATTCCGCGGATAATGCTCGATGCTAAATGGCTGCAGCAAGCTTTTCAGAATTTCATCCTCAATTCTATCCAGGCAATGCCAAATGGTGGAAAATTAAAAATTTCCGGAAAAGCAGATTTTAAAAATGAACAGCTGACTGTGATAATTGAAGACTCAGGATTTGGAATTTCCCAGGAAAATCTCAGTAAAATTTTCGACCCGTTCTACACAACTCGCGAAGACGGGGTTGGACTTGGTTTAAGTTTGTGTCATCAAATTATTTCCGACCACAATGGAAACATGCAGATAGAGAGCGAGGAGAAGGTAGGAACAAAAGTTTACTTGACGTTTCCAATTTCCAATAATTAATAAATTTATAAGATAAAGATAAGGCAAGGGAAGGGGCTTTATGAATAAAATTTTAGTTATCGATGATAACAAGAACATGCAGATAATTTTGAAAAATATTCTGTCTGATGAAGGATATGATATTGATACAGTTGGCAACGGTAAAGACGGTTTAAGTTTAGTAAAAGAGCTCATTCCGGATCTGGTTTTGCTTGATATTCGCCTGCCGCAGATGAATGGCATGGATGTTCTGAAGAAGATCAAAGAATACGATTCAGAAATGCTGGTAATAATGATCACAGCTTTTGGCGATATCAAAACTGCGGTGGAAGCCATGAAGATGGGGGCTTATGATTATGTAACGAAACCATTTGTAAATGAAGATCTTACACTTACAATTCAAAAAGCACTCAAAACTAGAAGCTTGAGCAGAGAAGTTAAATGCCTTCGCAAAAAACTGGATGGTAAGGTAAAACAAGCAGACATTACCGGTGAAAGCCCTCAAATAAATCGTGTAAAAAAACAGATCAATCTGATCGCTCCCACCGATATGAGCGTGATCATTCAGGGAAAAAGCGGAACCGGAAAAGAAGTTGTGGCAAACCTCATTCACAAAAAAAGTAATCGCAAAAATGGTGCTTTCGTGCCGATTGATTGCGGAGCAATTCCCGATACGCTGGTGGAAAGCGAATTGTTTGGCTACGAAAAAGGAGCTTTTACCGGTGCCCATGCCAATAAAAAAGGAAAATTTGAAGCTGCCAGCGGCGGTACGCTGTTTCTGGATGAGATAACCAATTTACCCGCTGCTGCTCAAGCCAAACTTTTGCGCGTTCTGCAGGAGCGTTCTATTCAGCGTGTGGGCAGCACCAAAAGCATAAAAGTAGATGTGAGAATAATCGTAGCAACGAATCTGGATATTTTGGAAGTGGTAAATTCCGGAGATTTTCGAGATGACCTTTTCCATAGATTGAACGAATTCAAACTTGATCTGCCTTTGCTTTCCAAGCGCAAAGATGATATTCCGCTTCTGGCCGATGAATTCCTTGAAGAAGCAAATGATGCACTTTGCAAAGAGATTGCAGGGTTTACACCCGAAGCAATGAAAGTGATGCTTTCCTACAGCTGGCCGGGAAATGTGCGTGAACTGAAACATCTGGTAAAAAGGGCAGTTCTCCTGGAAGATAATAATCGTATCTCCAAAGAAACCATCGATCAGGAAATTACCATGGTAAGCCAGAATAAAAGTTCTGCCAGTATCGATGAATATTATCAAAGGATCATGGATAAAGGATATTCTCTGGCGGATATTACTTCGGAAGTGAGTCATAATATGGAACGCGAAATTATTCAGAGAGTTCTTCTAGATGTAAAATATAACAAGTCAAAAGCAGCAAGAATATTGAATATAGATAGGAATACATTGTATTCCAAAATTAAGATTCTGGATATCTGATAGCATAGCGATCCTGCAACATTAACCATTCAGTTTGCGGAATCACCTCCGCAAATTCAATATTAATATTATCTTTATAACGCTCTATAATCTATAATATAAAGATTTAACTACATGGCACACCAATTGCATTTTTATTCCTCAAATATCATAGGAGGAAGAAATGAAGAAACTACTCATCGTCTCACTTTTCGTAGTTTTATTCGCATGTATCTGGGCAGAACACATGCAGCCCATTTACAAAAATGCAGAAGAAGTTCTGCGAACTAAAAAACCAAGAGTTTACGAAAACACACCACGTGATATTCCAGACTGGAATTTTGCGATTGAACCGGTTGGCATCATGACGAACTATTATGATTACATGCCGGGAAGTTATAACAGCATTCCTATTCGGGTTCAAACAACTGCCGACGGCGGAATTTACCTGGCTTTTCATGCCCGTGAAACAGCTGCTTCTACACGCCGGGTTTATTATGCCTACATTGATGCAAACGGCAACCTTACCAACTCAGCTACGATCGGGACTCAGGATATTCACGAAGGTTATCCGGGAATCGATCTTGATCCTGTTACTGGTGATCCCATTGTAGCCTGGCATGTAAATATCGATGCAAGCACAGTAGATGAAGAAGTTGTGGTTAGTTACGACCTTTATCATTTGGGAAGTCCTGGACTTTGGAAAACACCATTTATCGTGATTGATGACAACATTCCTTCTGCCATTGCACCAGATGATGTATTTGTGTGGCCCTATGTTTATGTAGGTCCTTCACCTACAGCAGGAAAAAGAAGAGTTTATGTAATTGCCAGCAATAATGATGAATCACCCAATGGAAATCCTTCCGAAAACAATATGTTTGCTTATGCCGATTTTGATGAAAATGATTTCAATGCACAATCAGAGTTGGATTGGACTTATCGTACAATTCCAATGCTGGATGACTGGCATGCCGGAAATCCGGAATGGGTACGTCCGACTCATGCTGTAGCTTTAGATGAAGACGGAACAGTTGCCCTTTTTGGTTACACAGTTACAGAAGACGCTTCTACCAGCATGGCAGATAAACTTTATGCTTTTGTAAATACAAATTACGGTGAAGGAGATTTTGTATATCAGGAAACCAGCTGTCATTACGATGTAGACAATCCTCTTAATCAGGATGGAACTCCATACTTTGTCGATCCCGATACAGGTCAACCACATGATATCTATTTTGCTCCCTATCTTTGTAATCATCAGAATGTTATCATGCAGGATGGATGTTTGTATTTCCTGGGAAATGTAAACATGCTGCTTTATCCCGATTCCTGGTATCCCGATCTGCCGATGATGTATCCTAAAATGTATAAATACGATATTGTAAATGAGGAATTCAGCTTTCAGGATATGTACATTACAGGAGCAAATCCAAATGATGATAATGTGATGCTGCCGTGGGACTTGGACGAAGATGGCCAAGTAGATGAATACGATCCTGACGGATATGTTACCTGGGTAGATGGCTGGCCGATTTACCATTATGACAATGGAGTTGCCTTTGATGAAAACCACTGGCAGGTAACACAAAATGAAGATAATGGTTGGATGGTTGCTGTCTGGTCGGAAGGTTTAAAATCTCGGCTTGGAAATATTCCTGAACCTGGTTATGAAGACTGGGCAGAATTTCCCGAAGTTGCAGTTGCCGTTTCCCGCGATGGTGGTGATACATGGTCGGAAACAATCTTGATGAATGCCAAAACTGATGATGATAATTATGCACCTGAACTTGATGGAATGATCCCGGTTTATGTTTATACAGGAGATGTAATAGAAGATATGGGAAATGAATGGGGAAGATTGCATCTGATGTTCCTGGATGATAACAGCTATGGCTCTACAATTGCCGGTCATGGAGAAAATCTGGGTGGAACAATGATGTATGCAGCAATTGATATTGATTTTTCTTCGAATGGCAGCAATCCTGTCCTTCCTACTCCAACTGCTATTTTAGATCAAAATTATCCCAATCCGTTCAATCCGACAACTACAATCAAATATCAAATCAAAAGTACTGGTCATGTCAGCATCGATGTTTTCAACGTGAAAGGGCAAAAAGTAGCCACACTTGTCAATAGAGATCAATCTGCCGGAAATCATCAGGTGATCTGGGATGGAAAAGAAGCTGATGGCTCCAGGGCTGCCAGCGGAATTTATTTCTACAAACTGCAAACAGATGAATATTCAGTATCAAAGAAAATGATCCTGATGAAATAGATTTTCCCTGCGAGGAAAAGAAGCTCGAAAACAGAAAGCACCAACTTCGGTGCTTTCTGTTTATATTCATTTTCAATTTGCGGTATCAATTCCGCAAAAGATTGTAATTTTAGTGAAAATTTTTTGAGATAAATTCAAAAAAATAAAAGTAAAATTGAAATCTAAATTCAATATTTTAAATTAATTAGAGAGCAATACCTGATGAATTCGAGTCAACTTGGCTTCTGGCACAGCAATTGCTTTCTTATCAATAAATAAAGGAGGAAATGGTGAAAAAATTTTCATTATTGATTATTTTGGTTTGCTTTGTTATCAGCTTATCTGCCGAAATGCAGCAAGCCACCACAAGAAATGCAGAACTCGACGCCCACAATCATTCTGCAAAAGTTTATGAACCCACTTCCCGTGATGTTCCCAACTGGGAAATCGGAATAGATCCCGTAAGCCTTATCACAAACTATTACGATTATCAACCAGGTAGTTATAATAGTATTTCTGTGCGGGTGCAGCCCGATGGTGGAAAGTATATGATTTTCCACGGACGTGAAACTGCAGCTTCCACAAGACGTGTGTATTATGCTTATGTGGATGCAGCTGGAAATTTAACCAACGTAGCAACTATTGGAACGGATGATGTTAACGAAGGTTATCCTGGAATCAGCATCGATCCCGAGACTCAAAACCCGATCACAGCCTGGCATGGAAATTTTGATGAATCCAATACAGATTTTGAAATTGTTGTCTCTTACGATCTTTACCATCTGGGAAGTCCGGGACTTTGGAAAACACCATTTATTGTTATCGATGATGCAACTCAATCACCCAACATGCCGGACGATGAATTCAACTGGCCTTACACTTTTATCGGTCCGTCTCCAGTTACTGGAAAACGTCGTGTTTATGTTGTAGCTACAAACTTTGACAATGCGCCAAGTGGTGATCCATCAGAGAACGTAATGATCGCTTTTGCTGATTTTGATGAAAATGATTTCAATGCACAGTCAGAACTGGATTGGTCTTATCGTACAATTCCGCAAATGGATGCCTGGCACAATGAAGATCCTGAATGGATGCGGCCAAATGGTGCAACAGCAGTTTCCAATGATGGAAGCATCGCACTTTTTGGATATGTTATCACAGATGGCGAAACATCTACAACTCCGGATCAGATGTATTGCTTCGTGAATGACAATTATGGCGAAGGAGACTTTGAAATGCATCTGGGACAGGCAGAATTTGATATCGATAATCCTCAGAACCAGGATGGAACTTATCGCTTTGTAGATGATCAAACGGGTCAACCGCTTCAGTTGTATATGGCACCAACACTGTGTAATCATCAAAACGTGATGTTTACCGATAATAATTCAAAAGTTAAATTTCTGGGAAATATGAATATGCTGGTCCATCCAGCAGACTGGTTTCCCGATCTGCCAATGATGTATCCCAAAGTTTATACATTCGATTTGAATACAGAAGAATTCACTTTCCAGGATCTGTATATTACAGGCGCAAATCCTAATGATAATATTCCGATGTTACCTTGGGATCTGGATGAAGACGGGCAAGTAGATGAATATGATGCCGATGGCATAGTAACCTGGGTTGATGGCTGGCCGGTATTTCATTATGATTATGATGTGGCTTTCCACGAAAATCGCTGGCAGCTTACCCAAAATGAAGATAATGATTGGATGGTTGCAGTTTGGTCGGAAGGTCTCAAATCTCGTCTTGGAAATGTTCCAGAACCCGGTTATGAAGATTGGGCAGAATTTCCTGAAATAGCTGTTGCAATTTCTAATGATGGTGGAGAAAACTGGTCGGATGCAATCCTGATGAATGCCAAAACTGACGATGATAACTATGTTCCAGAATTTGACGGAATGATTCCCTGCTACGTTTATACAGGCGATGTAATTCAAGACCTTGGAGATGGTTGGGGCAGAGTCGATCTGATGTTCCTGGATGATAACAGCTACGGATCTTCGATTCAAGGATATGGCGAAAACCTGGGCGGAACGATGATCTACACAGCTATCGATATTGAATTTGGAAATCCCAATAATACCGAACCAAACACAATTCCGGCTATTGTGGAATTGAAGCAGAATTATCCAAATCCTTTCAATCCAAGTACCACAATTTCTTATAATCTTAAGGAAGCTGCCGAGGTTGAATTGGAAATTTTCAACGTGAAAGGTCAAAAAGTAAGAACTCTGGTTCAAGAACATCAAAATGCCGGTGAACATCAGGTTACATGGCAGGGAAAAGACGACAACTTCAGAAATGTTTCCAGCGGAGTTTACTTCTACAAAATGAAATCTGGAAATCTTACAACAACCAAAAAAATGATCCTATTGAAATAGAAATGATCAGCTAATGTTAGTAATCTAACATCCCCGCGCGTCGGAAGATCAAATGGTTTTCCGGCGCATTTTTTTTATTGCCTGACCGCAAAAACAAAATGAGGAGTGATTTCCGCAAAATAAATGAACTTCTCGATTTTACAATAGAATAGATTTTACAGGAAATAAAATAATATTATGTTTATAATTCTTTTAATTTCAAACAAATAAGCTAAGATATTCCAAAAAAAAAGTTTGGATATATGGAACGGCACGCAAATTGCAACGTTATATGCAAATAAATTTGGGAGGAAAGATGAAAAAAACTTTCGTATTTGTAATACTTATAGCTTTTGTAAGTATTCTTTTGGCAGATATGATGACCGACGTCCCTCGGAATTCAGTAACTTTGGAACATGGAAAAAGGGCAAAAGTTTACGAGAATACTTCTCGTGATGTTCCAGAATGGGAATTTTACACAAATCCTTTAAGCATTATCACAAACTATTATGATTACATGCCTGGTAGTTACAACAGCACACCAATTAGACTTCAGCCTGATGATGCTGGTGATGGAATCTACATTGCTTTCCATGGACGTGAAACAGCAGGTTCTACACGTCGTGTTTATTATGCCTACATTGATGGAAGCGGAAACCTGACAAATGTTGCTACAATCAGCACGGACGACATTGCAGAAGGTTATGCCGGATTGGATATAGATCCTGTAACTGGTGATCCAATTGTAAGCTGGCATGTGAACATTGATCCAAGTTCTGTAGATAATGAATGTGTTGTATCTTACGACATGTTCCATCTGGGAAGTCCTGGACTTTGGAAAACACCATTTGTTGTAATTGATGAAAGCTACATCTCAAACGATCCAGCAGATGAATTTGAATGGCCATACGTTTATATTGGACCTTCTCCTACTGCAGGAAAAAGAAGAGTTTATGTAGTTGGAAACAATGCTTATGGTGCAATTAATCCATCGGAAAATGTTTTGATCGCTCATGCTGATTTTGATGTTAATGATTTTAACATGCAGTCAGAATTGGATTGGACTTATAACACAATTCCACTGATGGATGACTGGAATGCTGGAATTCCTGAATGGCAGCGTCCCAATAAAGCAATGGCCGTTTCTGAAGATGGAAAAGTTGCCTTATTCGGTTACGTGATAACAGACGGTGAAACTTCTACTACTCCAGATAGAATGTTTTGTTTCGTGAACGATAATTATGGTGACGGTGATTACACCTATTTTGAAGGACCAGCCGAATTTGATATCGACAATCCTCAAAATCAGGATGGAACTTATCGCTTTGTAGATCCAGATACCGGTGCACCAGAACAACTTTATATGGAACCCTACCTTTGCAATCATCAAAATGTTATCTTTGCTAATGGCGGAACAGAACTTAAGTTTCTGGGTAACATGAATATGATGTTACATCCTGCAAGCTGGTATCCAGATCTGCCGATGATGTATCCAAAGGTTTATACTTACGATCTGGTAAATGAAGAATTTAAGTTTCAGGACCTTTACATTACCGGTGCCAATCCAAATGATAACCTTCCGATGCTTCCCTGGGATTTGGATGAAGACGGACAGGTCGATGAATATGACCCTGACGGATATGCTACCTGGGTAGACGGCTGGCCAATTTATCATTTCGATAATGGTGTTGCTTTCCATGAAAACAACTTCAAAATGACTAAAAATGAAGATAAAGGCTGGCTGGCTGCGATTTGGTCTGAAGGTCTTAAATCTCGTCTTGGAAATATTCCAGAACCTGGCTACGAAGACTGGGCAGAATTTCCGGAAGTTGCTATCGCTATTTCCAATGACGGCGGAGAAAACTGGCAGGAACCAATTATCTTCAATGCAAAATCTGATGATGATAATTATGCTCCCGAAATCGATGGCATGATTCCCTGCTATATTTATCCCGGAGATGAAATAGAAGATCTGGGTGATGGCTACGGACTGCTTCATCTGGCATTCCTGGATGACAACAGCTACGGTTCATTCATTCAAGGACATGGAGAAAATCTGGGTGGAACAATGATGTATTCTTCTGTTAAGATCAAGTTCGAAGAAGTTGGAAATAACAATAATACGATCATTCCATCTATCGCCAGCATTTCTCAAAACTATCCAAATCCATTCAATCCTACTACAACAATCAAATACAACTTGAATAATGCCAGTGATGTTGCTATCGATGTATTCAACGTAAAAGGACAAAAAGTTACGACTCTTGTAAATGAGCACAAACAAGCCGGGCAGCATGAAGCTGTGTGGAATGGAAAAGATGCAAACAACAGAAACGTATCCAGTGGTGTTTACTTCTACAAAATGAGAGCAGGTGGACGCTACACAGATACTCGCAAAATGATCTTACTGAAATAATTCGATAAAGAATTACTATGATTCAAAACCTTTCGGGTTTTTATAGCCCGGAAGGTTTTTTTCTTTACAAGTTTTACCCAAATCGATCTTTTCAATTACAATTGAATCGAAAAAAAATGGGATGATATGAAAAAAATATTCTTGGTTACACTATTTTTTATAGTCGCATATATTTCAGCAGAAGTGTCAGTTATTGATAGTCTGTACACAAAATTAGGAAATACTGATAAAGATAAATATGTAGATGTTTTGAATAGATTGGCCAAGGAATATAGTTCGATAAATGCGGATTCATCATATTTTTATGCAGAATTAGCTCTTCAAGAAGCCCAGAGAATTGATTATCCCAAAGGTAAAATAAACGCTTTTAGCAATTTGGGATTTTACTTTTTTGATTCCAATCATTATGACCTGGCATTACAATACCAGAAACAATCTCTGGAACTTGCCCAAGAAATCGATTACAAAGAAGGTATTGCCAATGCTTTGAATAACATTGGCAATATTTACGATTCTCAAAGCAATATCGACAGTGCTTTGGATTATCATCTTCAGGCATTAGAGATCAATCTGCAAATTGGCGATGAGAATAGAATTGCCACTTCCTACAATAATATCGGAAATATCTATTACACTCTTTCCAATTATGATAAAGCTCTGGAATATTATCAGAAATCACTTGAATTGAAGGAAAAATCTTCTGATGAAGCAAAATTGGCCGGAGCTTACAGTAATATCGGAAATGTTTATATGGCCAAAGAGGAATTCGATACTGCGATCCAATATTACGAACAAGCTCTTGACCTGATGCAGAAGATCAGCCATCAAATGGGAATAGCACATTTTACCAATAATTTAGGTATCATTTACGGCAATCTAAAGGAATTCGAAAAATCACTGCAATATCTTCATGATGCTCAAACTGTTTATGAAACAATAGGTGATAAAAGAGGAAATGCGAGAGTATTTTATAACATTGCCAATCTTTATAAAGAAACTGGTGAATTGCAAAATGCTCTGAATTTTTTGGAAAATAGTTTGCAGATTGCACAGCAAATTAATGCTCAAAAAATTATCCAGAATTGCTATTATCTGTACGCCGAGATCTACAAAAAGCAGGAAAATTTTAAAAAGGCTTATGAAAACTTCGAAAAATATACGACAATAAAAGACAGTATTTTCAGCTCAGAAAGTTCCAATAAGATCGCAGAAATGCAAGTGCGATTTGAAATGGAAAAGAAGGAACAGGAAAATGAAATTTACCGCCTGGAACTGGAAAAGCAGAAGCTGGTAAAATGGCGGCTCTATTTTGGATTGATCATTCTTTTTGTGGTTACATTTCTCTTTTATTATCGCTACAAAACCAAACAGAAAGTCAACCAGGAACTACGAGAAAAAATTGCCGAAGCTCTCCAAAAACAGAAAGAGCAACAGCAGATAATTGTGCATCAGGCAAATCTTTCATCTTTAGGAGAAATGGCTGCCGGAATTGCACATGAGATCAATCAACCTCTGCAAAATATTTCGCTTTCAGCGGAAAGCATAGAAATAGAGATGACCGAGAAAAAACTCGATAACAAATATTTGAAACAGAAGCTGAAATTTATTTACGAAGATATTGAACGCATAAAGACGATAAGTGAACATATTTCTACATTTTCCAGTGAACAGAAAAATGAGATCACCAAAAAATTCTGCTTGAATGAAAGTGTGCAGAATGCTGTTTCCATGATCCAGAAACAGTTTGATAAAAATGGAGTCGATCTGAAACTGAAATTGAAAGATGATCTTTCCAAAATTGAAGGTAATGTCTATAAATTTGAGCAAGTTGTATTGAACTTGCTTTCCAATGCTAAAGACGCTGTTCTGGAAGATGATAGAATCCCAGAAAAGACAGTGACAGTGCATTCCAACGAAAATGAAAAGGAAGTTTTTCTGGAAGTAGAGGATAATGGAATTGGAATTTCAGAATCTGTAAAAATGAATATCTTTCTACCTTTTTTCACAACCAAAAAATTCGGTGATGGCACGGGACTTGGACTTTCTATTGCTTATGGAATAATCAAAGAAATGAAGGGGAAAATTGAATTGGTAGAAAATAACAATACTATATTTAGAGTTTCCTTTCCCAAAGAGGTAGTTGAAACAACCAACAAAAACGAACAAAAGAAAGATTAAAAATTTTATCTGATATTTGTAGGATTGGAAGAGGTGAATATATGAAAAAATTAGCAGTTTTGATTTTGGATGATGAGCAGAGAATAACCGATACTTTAGCCGAATTTCTGCAGAAACAGAATTTCGTTATATTCACAGCAAATCTTCCAGGAGAAGCTTTTCAAGTATTAAAGAAACATAAGATCGATATAATTATCACAGATGTGATGATGCCGCAGATGAACGGCATCGAAGTAATGCGAAAAGTTAAAAAGATTAATTCTGCCCTCGAAGTTATCCTGATCAGCGGTCATGGCAACATGAATACCGTGATCGATGCGATGCGGCTGGGAGCGATCGATTTCATTCCCAAACCATTCAAACTTTATGATGTGCAGATGGCAATTCAGCGCACCGAGAAATTCCTGAATTTGCAAACAAAGCTGCAAAAAGTGGAAGATCATTATTCTTTGATCTCGAGAGAAATGGAAGGCTTGATCGAACGTGATTTTATTGGAATAAGTAAATCGATCCAAGATGTGCTGGAAATGGCGATGACAGCGGCACAAAATTCTGATGTGAATGTATTGATAACTGGCGAAAACGGCACCGGAAAAGAAATAATTGCGCGCATTATTCATCATGCATCAGTTCGTAAAAAGAATCCTTTTTATCCTGTCAATAGTTCTGCCATTCCCGAAACTCTGCTGGAAAGCGAATTTTTCGGTCACATCAAAGGTTCTTTTACCGGAGCTTCAGAGAATAAAAAAGGCTGTTTTGAACTCGCCGATGGCGGAACACTTTTTCTGGATGAAATTGCTGATATGCCGCTGAAACTGCAATCCAAAATCCTGCGAGCTATCGAAGAAAAAAAAATAAAACCTGTGGGCAGTAACAAAGAAATCTCGGTTGATATCCGCATAATTTCCGCCACCAACAAAAACTTGAATAAACTGATAGAGAAGGAAAAATTCCGTCAGGATCTTTTCTATCGAATCAATGCTTTTTCCATCGAGATACCTCCTCTACGAGAAAGAATTGATGATATCAAACCACTTTTAGAAAACTTCATTTCACAATTTTCCAAAAAACAAAACAGACCCGCTCCTGTAATTCCTGATGAAGTTTTGAATAAACTGCAGAAATACCATTTTCCGGGAAATGTTCGAGAATTAAAAAATATGGTTCAAAGAGCTTTGATGCTGAATTCAGCAAACACATTAAAAGTAGAAGATTTCAATTGCGAAATGCAAAATATAAAAGTTAATAATTCAATCGATCTGGATGCGAATGAGAGGAAATTGATCCTCACAGCTCTGGACAAAACTGATTTCAATCAAACAAAAGCAGCCAGACTGCTGGGAATTTCACGCGATGCCCTTAAACGTAAGATCATCAAACATCAGATAGAAATAAAAAAAACGATAGTATAACCTTGCGAAGGTTTTTGTACTTCTTGCTTTGTTGACCTTCGCAAGGTTAAAAATCAAAAAACCCAACCATTGCGGAGGTTTTTTTGACCATCCACAAGGTTTGTTTTTCACATTTCCAAACTCCAACCCAAATCTCGTTCCCCAACTCCGGTTTCGCAAATACAATTACTGCAATCTGATCGCAGATCGCAACCATTGCGGAGGTTTGTAACCATCCGCAAGGTTGCTTTATATCCGCCCAACTGAGCGTAAAACAGCAGTGAAAAAAAACTTTTTAGATTTTACGGAAATAAGTTAAAGTTCTGTATTACAAGCATTTAACTTTATAATAACCGTATAAAATCATTTGGAACAAATAATGATTGTAAATATATTAATTCAAAAAAAATAGGGGGAAAGATGAAAAGAATATTTGTAATTGTAACACTGTTGATAGGAAGTGTGTTGTTTTCTCAAACGCCAACTTATGAATTTATTACCGAACCGATTGATCTGATCACAAATTATTACGATTATATGCCGGGAAGTTACAATGCTTTGCCAATCCAGATTGAAATAGATGGCAGCGTTTACATTGTTTTCCATGCCAGAGAAACAGCCGCTTCCACTCGCAGAATCTATTTTTCTTATATCGATGAATTTGGTGTTCCCATTAATTACAGTACAATTGCTGTCGATGATTTCCAAGAAGGTTATCCGGGAATAGATCTTGATCCTGTTACTGGTGATCCTTTTGTAGCCTGGCACGGAAATTGGGATACTGCAACGGCTGATCTGGAAGTTTTAGCTTCTTATGACTTATTTCATTTGAGTGGCCCGGGTATGTGGATTGATCCATTTGTTGTTTTTGATGATTACATTCAAACAGCAAATGCACCGGAAGATGAATTCATCTGGCCGGAAGTTCATATCGGACCATCTCCTCTTACAGATAAAAGAAGAGTTTACGTGATTGGAAAAAATATAGCATCGTCACCTGTTACTGGCGATCCATCCGAAAATATATTAATTGGTTATGCAGATTTTGATGTTAATGATCTGAATTTGTTTTCCAATCTGGATTGGTCTTACAGCACAATTCCTCTGTTAGATCAATGGCACAATTCTCCTGATCATGTAAGACCTTTCCTCTCTGCATCTGTATCTGATGATGGACAGATAGCTTTTATTGGTTATATAGCTGCAGATTTTGAAAATAGTAATCTAACTGATCAGATAATTGTTCTGCACAATAATAATTTTGGTGAAGGAGAGTTCGATTTTTACTCTCAGGAAGCGCATCATGAAGTTTGGAATCCAACTCCCGGAACTCCTCAGCAATTATACTTTGCACCATATTTATGCAATCATCACAGCAGTATATTCCACGATGGAAATAGTAAAATTTCTTTTCTGGGAGCAATGAATCTGCTGATAGAACCAAGTTCCTGGTATCCCGATCTTCCGATGCTATATACAAAAGTTTTCAATTTTGATGTAACCTCTCATGAATTCAGTTTTTACGATCTTTACATCGAGGGTGAAAATCCATCTGATAATGAGCCGATGATTCCCTGGGATCTGGATGAAGATGGAATTATAGATTCTGTAAATATGAATGGCGATCCTGTTTGGGTTGACGGCTGGCCAATTTACTATCCAGATCCTGACGGAACGTATCACGAAAATAATTTCAAAATAACCAAAAACGAAGAAAACGGCTGGTTGGCTGCGGTCTGGAATGATGGTTTAAAAGCACGTTATGCAGAGGAAGGAGTAGCTGGTTATGACGACTGGCTCCAGGTTCCGGAAATCGCTATCTGCGTTTCGGCAGATAACGGTGATTCGTGGTCCCAGCCGATTTTCCTGAATGCCAATGAAACTGCAGAACTTGCAGAGATGATTCCATGTTATGTTTACCCAGGAGATAAGATCGAGGATTTGGGAAATAATCAAGGAAAATTACACCTTTTCTTCTTAGATGATTATTCCTGGGGTACATCAATTCAAGGTTATGGTGATAATCTTGGTGGAATGCAGAAATATTGCTCTCTCGAGATAGATTTCAGCTGTATGACGGAAATTGGTGAGGAATTGATTTCTACTTCCTCTATCAATCTCACCAACTTTCCCAATCCCTTCAATCCATCTACAGAAATCAGATTTCAGATTTCAGATTTAAGACAAATAGGAACCACGAATTTACTCGAATCAGCACAAATTGATATCTATAATTTAAAAGGACAGAAAGTGAAATCTTTGCCTGTCATCCTGAGTCCCGAGTCTTCACTCGGGAAAGGATCAGGCACACCAAATAGTTATTCCGTCGTTTGGAATGGAAAAGATGACAACAACAAACCCGTTTCATCAGGTGTTTATTTTGCAAAACTGAAAGCAGGAAACCAGATTGCAACACAAAAGATGTTGTTGATGAAATAGTAGGAGTTAAGAATGAAATGTATATTCTTTTTTGTTATAGCCAGTTTTTCGCTGTTTTACGCTGAAATTATTCATGTTCCAGCTGATCAACCAACAATCCAAGATGGAATCAATGAAGCTTCAAATGGAGATACAGTTTTGGTTGCCGATGGTGTTTATACAGGTTTTCATAATAAGACTTTAAGTTGGAATGGTAATGAAAAGCATCTGATTGTAAAATCTCAAAATGGCCCAGAATCATGTATAATTGATATTGAAGAAAATGGATGGGGTTTTCGATTGCTAAATATGCATCAAAATTCAACAGATGTTATCGAAGGATTTACTATAAAAAACTCTGACAAAAATGCAATTTTTTGTGAGAATTCATCCCCAACAATTAGAAATAATATTATAAAAAATAATATTTCTGCTGGAGGTTGTGGAATTAATCTATATTCATCAAATGCTCATGTTTATGAAAATACTATTAAAGAAAACTCAGCACAACCTGAGGTTTGGCCATCATTTACTTATGGGGCAGGTATTTATATAATGTATGGATCACCGGAAATTTATCATAATATTATAATGGACAATGAAATTTACCAAGGAGATGGAGGAGGAATTTTTGTTGCTCATTCAAATGCCATTATTAGAAATAATTTAATAATTAATAACTATGATTCAGGAATAAGTACACATCAAGATGGATATGAGCCATATTTTCTTATAATAGAAAACAACACAATTATTAATAACGAGCATCATGGAATTTTAATTCATAAAAATGGAAGTATAAAAAACAATATTATCATGTATAATGAAATTGGTTTATATAATAACGATTTTGTAGGAATCATTGGTAATAACAATGTCTGGAATAATGATGAAAATTATGTTAATTTTCCACCTGATATTGGAAACATGAACTGGGGAATAAATATAAATGGAACTGCTTGTGACAGTTTTTTCAATATTTCGGAAGACCCACTTTTTTCTTCAAGCACAGAAGGAAATTATTTTCTTTCTCAGCTATCTTCAGGTCAATCGATACAAAGTCCATGCGTGGATGCGGGACAAGGTTTTCCTGTAGATTACGGTTTGGAAGAATTTACAACCAGAACCGACCTGGAATGGGATGAAAATTATGTGGATATTGGATTTCATTATGAGGGGATTGAACAAGTAAATTTCAAAGAAAATCTAATTCCTAATTACTCATTTCAAATTTCCAACTTTCCCAATCCTTTTAATCCAAGTACAACGATCAGTTTTAACGTAACACAAACATCCTCGTTTATGACTTTGGGAATCTATAATTTAAAAGGCCAGAAAGTAAAAACTCTGCCTGTCATCCTGAGTGATGCGCAGCATTGTATCGAAGGATCAGGCACAGCAAATAATTATTCTGTCATTTGGAATGGAAAAGATGACAATAACAAAGCCATTGCTTCCGGTGTTTATTTTGCACGGTTGAAAGCTGGAAATCAAGAAGTTACACGGAAAATGCTTTTGATGAAATAAAAAAAGGCTGTTGCAAAATTACAACAGCCCTCAGCACTTTTTATCAGGGATTATCAGAAACAATTACTTTAAAGAATTTTTTAGAATCTACAGAATTTATCGGATAATCATATTGTAAATCTGTTACCGTTTCAACTAAATGCTGTTCATCACAAACGAATTCCGGTTCATTTCCAGCATAAATCTTGTACCAGATTCCGTTCAATTCAGGATATAGGTTGCCTTCTAAAATGCCATTTTCAATCTCATCCCAACTCAGTTTGAAGTTGTCATTTTCTTTCAATACATAAACGGTTGTTTCGCAGGGTGGAATGTTATCAACCGAGTAACCAAAAGCAGATTCAGAAGCAAAATAAATCAAGGTAACATCGGTATGAGCATAAACTGTAAATTCTGAATTATTTGTGCCGGCTGAACTGGAGTCCTGCAAAGTCGGTGCAATCAGCGAATATTGCGAAAATCCCATCGCCGGAACTGTATTGATATATGTTAGAATTGCTTCATCGGTATTCAAATACAAAGGTTTTGATGATTTTGCGTTTTTGACCTGTTCAAATAGCAATTCCATATCGTCAAAGATCAGCGTGTCATCTGTGGGAAAGATCTCATCATTTCTCCACACAGAATATTGAGCGACAGGAACTAAAGATCCGTTTTCATCATAAGAACTTGCATTCCAGACGATTTGCACCTGCCTTCCCTGATCATCGGGAACATCGGCAATTTGATCGATGGTTGGAACTCCGATTGATCTATCAAAATATTTATAGCCCATATCTGCTCTTGTACCGTCGAGATCTAAGGGAGAAGAAGGTGCACCGGTATCGATGCAGGGTGAATTGTAAGCTAATTCGTAATTATCTAATAATGGATCAACAAATTCAGGATCGGAATTTATATTTCCAGTACCACTCCAGGCATTTTGAATATCACAATAACCAATATCCAGATTATATCCGGCACCAATATAAATTTGGGAAGTTGTACTGTTCCAGATTATTGAATTTAAAATTGTAGCTGAAGTTCCAGAACTTCCACTGAAACCATAATTATTTCCATACAAAGTACAATTTGTGATCAAAAGATAACCACTGGAAATATGATTAAAAATTCCCATATCATTGTCGAAAATTAAACAATTTGAGATATCAAGATTAGAATTTTCGGCATCTATTCCTCTTTGATCGCAATCGTAAATCTCGCAGTTAGAGATAGATGAATAACTTTGAATTGTATGAATTCCTGAATGTCCACTTTCATAAATTTCACACTCGGAAATTGTGGGAGAACTGCTCATTATTGAAACTCCAGAATAAGTTGATGCTCCTGCATATTCGATGATGCAGTTTGACAATTCAGAACTGTCATCGGCATAATCGAAAAAATAGATTCCCATCCAGTCACCTGCATATGGAGTAGAACTACCAGAAGTAAAAGTAATTTTGTTTTCTTCTGTTCCAATAGCGATTAATTTTCCAGAATACAAAGAATTGGATGAATGTCCAACATAGAGATGATTTGAATTGAATTGAATTTCTGCACCAGGTTCTATTGTTAGTGTAGTCAAATTATCATCTCCATCAGTTCCCTGCACATAAATGTGATTGGAAGAAGTTACATAGTATGGTATTCCCTGATCTACCCAGGTTGCATCATTGGATATTGGACTTCCTATTACTTCTATTGAAGAAACAGCATTACCAGAATAAGTATTATTAGATATACCAGAAACAATTCCGGCGTAGCAACTTATAGGGTGAGAACCGTTCAAATTTATCTGATTATTTGTGATTACAGGATAACCCAAATCAGAACGACACTCAATACCATATTGACTGTTATTAGAAATTACACAGTCAGAAATAGTTGGATTTCCAATAATACCAATTCCTATATTGCATATATTAATAATACAGTTAGAAACAGTAGTAGAATTATCTGAATTCAACAAATTTATACCATAATAATTCATATTTGTCAAAGTACAATTCGAAATAATAGTGTTAGAACTTGAACATCCTATTCCTGAATTATTCGAATATGATATATTGCAATATGTTATTTCTGAAGGTGAATCATTACAATCAATCATCTCACGATTAAGATTAGTATCTGAAAATCCACCATATTCTAAATTACAATAAGACAATTTACATTGAGAACTGTTAGATCCATCATCGAATTTAATTCCATCCCAACTTCCTGCTGTTTGATTGTATCCGGAAAAAAGTATTTCATTTCCTGCCGAACCTACAGCCCATAATGCACCAGGTTCAGAAGAATTTGAACCACCTATATAGAGTCCTGTATCTGTAGCAAAATACAGTTCTACATTTTCCTGAATTGTAAGCTGAGTTACTGTTTCTGCACCATCAGTTCCAATAACATAAGTATCGCCTTCAATTAAAATGGGAATTCCATGATCTTCCCAAATTGTATCGGTAGAGATCGTATCTCCCAAAGCATAGATCATCTGCAGACCATTCCCAGAATAGGTGTTTCCAGATAGATTTTCAATATGGCGTGCATAACATTTTATCGGTGCGTTTCCACTGGAATTTATGCTGTTTCCAGTTATTGTTGCCAAAGAACTTTTGGTAGCTAACTGAATTCCAAATGTACCATGTGAAGACAAGGTGCAATTTGTAATATCTGGAGATGAATCATTACAATAAATTCCAATGGAAGAATTATCATGAATATTACAATTTGAGATTTGCGGATTTGAGTTATTACAATAAATTCCATTTCCATCAGCATAAGAAATTTCACAATTAGAAATCGTTGGGGAACAGCCATTTAAATATATATTGTCGTAACTTGCCGTTATTCCACCATACTTGATAGTACAATATGACAATTCAGAATTATCATCGGCATAATCGGCAAAATAGATTCCATACCAGTCTCCTGCGGATGGTGATGGTTCGTTGGACGTAAAAGTGATCGGATTCGTTTCTGTACCATTGGCTATCAATTTACCTGGATATGCTGAACTGGAATCATGTCCAATATAAAGATAAACAGAATCAAATTGAATTTCTGTTCCTGGTTCGATAGTAAGTGTTGTTACATTATCTGCTCCGTCGGTTCCCTGCACGTAAATATGTGCTGATGAGTTAACCGAGTATGGAATTCCCGGATCTTCCCAGGTAGCATCTTCACTTATTGTAGTTCCATAAACTTTAATTTTCTGTTCGCCATTATTTGAGTATGAATTTGAAGTTATATTACCAATCTGATTTGCATAACAATAAATTGGATTTAGACCATTATCATTAATATTATTATTCGTAATCTGAGGTAAATTAGTTGATTGGCTAACATAAACTCCATATTCAAAATTAGATTCAATATAATTTGATATAATGCTTGGAGCTGAGTCCATAGTTATAGAGATTCCATCACTCTGATTATCTGAAATATTGTTTGATGAAATTATGGGATTTGAATCTCCACCGATAAAAACGCCATCAGATTGATTTAAAGCAATAAGGTTGTTTGATATTTCTGGATCAGAGTAATTTATTATAAAACCATGCGAACTGCTTGTTCTTATAAAACTATATCTTACAAATCCAGAATTCGAATCTTTAATTTGTATGTTAGCATTCCAAGTATTTCCCCCATATTTAACATTACATCGTTCCATTTCACAAATACCTTCGGATGATGAATTACCATCAAAATAAATACAACCCCAATCTCCATAATCTGGATTTCCTGTAGAACCAACTATCGTTTCTCCTACTATGTCGTCATTTTGAGAAGTAAATACAATATAGGTAGTACTAAGACCTATTGCATTCAAAGTTCCTTCTACATATAAACGTTTGCCGGTAGCAAATTTTAGAATTGCTCCTGGATCGATCGTTAATGTTGTTCCAGCATTTACGAAAATGTGATCATCTACAAAATAAGTGCCTGCCGCCAGCGTTTCTCCACTCATATCACCGGAAATAGTAGTGTATGCATTCAACGAAAAAACTAAAAAAAAGAAACCACACAAAATAATAATTTTGCTCATAACTCCTCCCATTTAAATTTTTTTGGAATTCACAACAACAAAAAAAGTTATTTTCTAAATGATTGTCAAATAGTTTATTACAATTTTTTTTTTATTTTCAGTAACATATTAATCGAAAAATTCAGAGTTATCATCTTATCGAATAAAATATTTGACGAGATTATATAAAAAAATAAAAAAAGTGTATGTGTTAAAGAATACACAAAAATTAGGAGGTATTGATGAAAAAAACAATCTTTGTTTTGTTTATTTTCAGTCTCACGGTTTTCATGTTTGCAGAGGATTTCATGTTACCGTCCCCAGCCAGAGAAGAAGTTAGGGCAGAAGAATTCCTGGCAAAAACTTTTCAATCAACTCGAGAAGCACCAAATTATGAGTTTGTTGTTGATCCTGTACAGTTGATAACATCCTACTACGATTACATGCCGGGAAGTTACAACAGCACCCCGATACGTCTGCAGCCTGGTCCAAATGGCGGAATGTATATTGTATTCCATGCCACAGAAACTGCCGCATCTACCCGTCGTGAATACTATGCTTATGTGGATGGCAGCGGAAATGTTACCAATGTTGCTACGATCACGTCCAACAATATTCGCGAAGGTTATGGTGGAATAGACATCGATCCTGAAAGCGGAGATCCATTTGTAGCTTATCACATCAAATTTGCCGATCCCAACGGCTCCGAAGTTTTGCTTACATACGACCTTTATCATCTTGGTGCTCCCGGACTCTGGAAAGAACCTTTTATCGTAATCGACAGATCAATTCCCACTGCATTTCCCGATGATGATTTTGTGTGGCCCTATGTTCATATCGGTCCATCTCCAGTTGCCGATAAAAGACGTGTTTACATTTTTGGAAACAATTATACCAGCCATTTAGCATCGGGAAATCCTTCCGAAAATTCTTTGATTGGCTATGCCGATTTCAATGAAAACGATCTTAATGCGCAATCTGAACTGGATTGGACTTATACCACAATTCCCGAAATGGATAATTGGAATCAGGGCATTCCCGAAGAAATTCGACCTTACCATTCATATGCCGTTTCAGATGATGGGAAAGTTGCCATTATGGGTTACAATACTGTTGATGAACTGTTTGTATTTTTGAATGATAATTATGGTGAAGGTGATTACGAATATTATAGCATACCAATTGATATAGATATAGACAATCCACAAAATCAGGATGGAACTTATGCCTTTATCGATCCCGATACAGGACAGCCTCACGAAATTTATATGGCTCCTCAGCTCTGTAATCATCAGAATGCAATTTTCACAAACGATAATTCAAAATTGCGTTTTCTTGGCTCAATGAACATGCTTCTGCGTCCCGATTTATGGTATCCCGATATTTCTTTAAAGTATCCAAAAGTATTTACATTTGATATTGTTACAGAAGAATTTTCTTTTTATGATCTGTATATTGAAGGTGCCAATCCCTCCGATGATATTCCAATGTTGCCCTGGGATCTGGATGAAGACGGAAATGTTGATGAATTCGATCCTGATGGAAATGTAACCTGGGTTGGCGGCTGGCCTATCTATTTTGATGTGGCGGATGTTGCCTTCCACGAAAATAATACGAAATTAGCCGTGAATGATGATTATGGAATCGTGGCAGCTGTTTGGAATGATGGGTTAAAACAGCGATTTGCGGTTCAGGGAGAACCTGCTTATGCTGGTTGGGAAGGTTATCCCGAAGTGGCAATAGCAATTTCTACAGATCATGGCGAAACCTGGAGCGAACCCATTTTTATGAATGCCAAGCCGGATGATGATAATTATGCTCCTCAACTGGACGGAATGATCCCTGTTTATCTGTATCCGGGAGATAAAATAGAAGTAATCGAAAATGGACCTGGCAATGCAGATGATGAAGCTGTGATTCACCTGTTTTTCTTCGATGACAACAGCTTTGGTTCCACAGTTCAGGGTTATGGAGAAAACCTGGGTGGAAATCTGAAGTATACCGCTATCAAGATCACGGATTTCACTTCGGCAAATCCTCACCTGGTTCCGCAAATCAGTGCACTTTCACAAAACTATCCCAATCCTTTCAATCCCGCTACTACCATAAAATATCAGATCAAGAATTCCGGTCATGTCAGCATTGATGTTTTCAACGTGAAAGGACAGAAAGTAACAACTCTGGTGAATAGAGCAGAGCCTGCAGGAAACCATGAAGTGGTTTGGAATGGTAAAGATGATAGTGGAAGAGCAGTTACTTCCGGCGTTTATTTCTACAAACTTAGCAGTGGAGAGATAGATCAAACGAAGAAGATGCTTCTTCTGAAATAATTCAACTGTAATTATTGCCGCTCTGACTGGGCGGCAATTTTGTTTTTTGGTTCAAATATTGCATTAATTTTAAAATAAAAATTAGGATGTTATGATGAGAAAAAAGATATTTATCCTATCTGTTTTATTTGTTTTTGGATTACTTTCGGCACAGAATTTTGAAGGTTTTGAAAGCGGGAATTTTCTTTCTTACAACTGGGAGTTTTCCGGTTATGCCAATTGGTCTACCACTGTTGATGATCCTTTCCAGGGAAACTATTGTGCAAAAACTGGAGCTGTGGAAGCCAATCAGTATTCCAAGCTTTCAATAACTTTGGAAGTGGTAACACCCAGCGAATTGAGCTTCTGGTGGAAGACGGAGAGCGAAATAGAAAGCGATCTTCTCATCTTTTATCTGGATGGCAGCGAAATTGCCTCGATAAGTGGTAATACAGCCTGGCAACAGTATTCTATGAATGTTCAGGTTGGATATTACACTTTTTCCTGGTCGTATGAAAAAGATAGTCAGGGAACAAGCGGAGCTGATTGCGGCTGGCTGGATAGCATCACTTTTCCCATTAGTACTACTTTCGATTATGATCTTTCAGCTAATTATATTCAGGGTCCTTCTGCTCTTTATCAGGGTTTTTCGGGAGTTTATGACGTTCTAGTGAAAAACTATGGAACAAATCCGCAGGATGAATATTCGGTAGTCTTATATCGGGAAGGCGGGATTTTATTGGATTCGCTTTATATCGATGAAACCCTGGAATCGGAAGAAGAAGTTGTTCATCATCTGGTCTGGATAGTTCCTCAAGATGAACCTGCCGCTCAAACCTATGTTTATGCAGAAGTAGTTACTGCTCAGGATGATGATCTTAGCAATAATGTGACCGATAATTTTGATGTAACTATTTATGAATATGGCTTGGGACAGATTCATATAGGAACTGGAAATGATCTTACAAACTGGTATCCGTTCAAGTTTCACATGAATGCCAGCCTGGCGGAAACAATTTATATGAGCAACGAGATTAATGCAATCGGTGATATTTATGCGATCAGTTATAGGTCAAATTTTGAAGAATCTGTTCTGAATGCTCCAGTGGAAGTTTTTATGGCAGAAACAACGGCAAACAATTTGGCAGGCGGTTGGATTCCTGCAGGATCTTTAACACAGGTTTTTGGTGGAGACGTCGATTTTTTCAGTGGAATTCATGATGTGGTTTTTCCCTTTGATACCCCCTATTCCTACAACGGAAGTAATCTCTGCATTATGACCCATCATGTTTATATGACTGATACTTTTAGTATTGATAACAAATTTTACGAAACCATAAATACTCCGTTTTTCGATAGAACCAGGGCGGTTGGATCACCAAGCCCACTTTCTCCCAATGGACCACCAGATGGTTTTTTATTTAGCAGATTTCCCAATATAAATCTTTATATTTCACTTACAAATTTGGGAATTGTGGAAGGTCATGTTTATGATGAAGTTGGAAATCTAATTCCTACAGCTACGATCGATGTACAACAATCCAATATCTCTACTTACAGTAATGGCGCAGGTTTCTATCAGTTTGGAAATCTGATCGAAGGAAATTACGACTTCACGGCTCACAAAGCGGGTTATGAATCTGCAACTGCCAATGGAATTGTTATAACCGATCAGGTAACAACCATAGATTTTACATTAACCAGCTTGCCAACAGTTCAAATTGAAGGACAGATCACAGGCAGTATCGAGCCCGCGGTTGGTTTGGTGAATGCAACTGTTGATCTTCTGGGAGCAGAAGATTATAACACCCAAACCGATGCTGATGGAAACTTTGTTTTTCCGGAAGTTTATGGAAATGAATCTTATGAGCTGAATGTAACTTATACCGGCTTTCAACCACATGTAGAGCAGATCGATGTTCAAACTGATGATGTAGATCTGGGAATAATTATTCTGGATGAAGTTGCACTTCCTGCTACCAATGTTTTTGCATCTCAGGATCTTACCGGAACGGAACTTACCCTGGAATGGAATGCTCCTGTTTCGGCAATGCGTGATTTTGAATCTTATACGATATATCGCTTTCTTTCAATAAACAGCAACGATCCTACACAGTGGACATTATTAGAATCGACATATAACGACACAACTTATATGGATAATGGTTGGAATAGTTTGAATGCTCAAATGTATCAGTACGCTGTGATCGTAAATTATACGAATGGTGTGATCTCTGAAGCAGCACTTTCCAATGAAATTGAAAGGTTTGATGTTGGAACTGGTCAGAACATTCCTGAAATAACAGATGCTCTGCAAAGTATCCATCCCAATCCATTCAATCCTTCCACCAAGATCAGTTATCAGCTGGCGGAAGATTCCAATGTCGAGATTTCCATTTTCAATGTTCGCGGACAGAAAATAAGCATGATCCTAAATAATGAAAAAGAGAGAGGATTTCATCATGTAGTTTGGAATGGAAAAGATAAAACTGGCAAAGAACAAGCATCGGGAATATATTTCGTGAGATTGCTGGTAAATGGAAAAATTACCGCTACCAGGAAATGCATGCTGATGAAATAAAAATAACTCGATCTGCAGATCGAGAGTAGATATTTTAAATCTTCCAGGTTTATTTATACTGATTATACTATTTCGCAAACAGGGATGTTTGCGTTACATCAATTTCGATCTTTTGATCAAGTAATTCAACAGAATCTCATCGAAGCTGGTTGCAGTAGTGATAGGATTATATTCGATGAAAGATTCGTGACATTTCCGTTTCAGAAAATCTGAGTTTTCTTGGTAAGCTTTCTGATAATCCTTCCTGATCTGCCAGGGATTCACAGTGATTTTTTCGCCTGTTTCCGAATCGATGAATTCTGTTTCGGACTTGAAGTTGAAATCCAGTTCCTGTGTATCCTGAATATGAAAAAGAATAACTTCGTGCTTTTGATGTCGAAAGTGCTGCAATCCCTGTAGAATTTTTTCCGGATCATCGATCATATCAGAAATTAAAATTATCAATCCGCGCTTTTTGATGCGGTCTGCCAGAGAATGTAAAATTTCCACGGTATTCGTTGTATCTTGCGGCTGTAGATTATAAAGCTCCTTGAATAGGACTGAAAGATATGATCTCATCGATCGCGGAGGAACGTAATTCGTTATTTCATTTGTGTAGGAAAGCAATCCCACAGCGTCCTGCTGACTTATCATCAAATATGCCAGAGCAGAAGCAAACGCTTTGGCGAATTCCAGTTTGGAAATCTTGCCAGACGAAAACCCCATAGAAGCGCTGTGATCGATGATGAGATAACTTTTAAGGTTGGTTTCCTCTTCGTAGCGCTTAATGTAGTAGCGATTAGTTTTGGCATATACTTTCCAATCTACGTTGCGGATCGCATCGCCAGGATTGTATTGGCGATGATCGGAAAACTCCACACTGAAACCATGATAGGGAGATTTGTGCAGTCCCGTGATGAATCCCTCCACGATGAGTCGGGCGCGCAGATTGAATTTATCAAGCTGAGCGATGAATTCATCAGAAAGATAATTTCTATTAGTTTCTGGCATATAAATTCCTTATTATTTTTTAAGAGGAACGTGAAAATTTGTGGAAAGAGTGTCAAGCGAGAGTTGAGGATTTTAGAGTTTAGAATTTGAAAGTGAGACTTAAGAAGTACCTCAAACTAGCAGTACCCGAATCGGTGAGTTGTGATAAGTCAACTAATATATACGAATTCCCTGAGATTTAACTAATTGAATAAGAGGAGATACTTCATCCATCTCAAATCTGTCTTTTGAAACAACATAAGGCTCGATCTTACTACTCGCGCGTCTGGTTAAAGCCCAGATTTTTCCTATCAGAAAATCGTCTGTTTGATCAATATTTTCAGATACTAGTGTCATGTCAAGCTTGACAAGTCGCAAGGGATGAGAATAATTGTCTCACAAAAGTGAGGTGATTATGATAAAGTACAGAGTGACGCTAAGCAAGGCAGAACATGAAGAACTTGAGACTATTGTTAGTAAAGG